>JAUWBL010000058.1 GCA_030601715.1 Candidatus Geothermarchaeota archaeon
GACGCCGAGGAGGGTGCGGCGGCTCCTAGCTTCCATCATACCTGGGGACCAGACGAGGCTGGAGGTTTGGGGGTCGGGGGGCGAGATAGGTGACAGATCCTTGGAGGATTTCCTTTCGATGCCGAGGAGGATGAATTGGACCGCCCTACGAAGGACCTATGAGTTCCAGCCACGGGACTATGAGGAGCTAGTCGGTACGAAGGGGGTTGGACCCGCCACAGTAAGAGGACTGGCTCTCATCTCTGAGCTCGTCTACGGGGAAGCGCCGAGCTGGCGAGACCCTGTCAAGTACTCCTTCGCCTTCGGCGGGAAGGATGGTGTCCCCTTTCCAGTGGACAGAGACGCCATGGACCAGGCGATCTCAATCCTGCAGACCTCGCTTGAGAACGCGACGATATCGGGGCGGGAGAGAAACGCCGCGCTCAGACGCCTAAAGGGCTTGATTCCTGCCTAGGGTCCGTCCCGGCCAGGAATTCGTCCGTCAACATCGATCACTTGTGCCCTGTGGGTTTCTCTGGTCCGCCTCTCATGAGCCAGCCACAAGCTTGTCCCCATTTACATTCGGTTTGCGGCTCGTTTTCCTGCCCCTAAATCGCGTTTCAGTGGATCGGCAGACGATCTCACCCCCCCAATTGTCGCCGCCAGAACCCTCTCTGGCCGCACCAATCGCGAAGCTCTACCTACGCCAAGACTGATGACAGCAAGGCCAGCAGAAGATCGCCGAGGATGAGCGAGAGGAGGAATCCAGCTGCGAAGAAGATTACGAGTGGTATGCCCTGAGAGATCCAGATGTCGTCCCCGATTAGTCCAAGTTCATGTCCCCTAGCGATGCCATCGGCATCCACGTCCTCCTTCACGCTGGTGAAGAGAGATATCCGCTTCTCGGGGGGATCCGAGGAGAAATCTATGACCTCGACCGGGAAAGCCTTGTTCCAATCCACTTTGCTCGTCCTGACCCTTATGGCGGTCGCGATCAAGACGATCTTCTTCCACCCGGGCAGGCCTGAAGGAAACGCGTCGCGAGTCCTTGTCAGGTGAATGGAGTTTCGAATCACGTTGTGGAAGACCAGGGCTAAGGTCAGAAGCATCGCGTTGTCCAGTATGGAGAGCACCATCAGAGGGTAGACAGGGAGAATTGGGCTGAACAGGGGGTTGGAGGGGTAGTAGGGAAAGGTGAGCCCCAGGGCCCAGATGGCCTTGGCGTCGGCGCCCCCTGTGAGCCCTCCGTAGTACAGAGCCAAGCCAATGAGGAAGGAGACGAAGACCGAGACGAGGAAGATGAGGGTGGTGGCATAATCGGACAGGGATACGACTTCATAGATGCTGACAGCTCCGCCCAAGGCTCCGAAGGCCAGCCATATCCGGTCATCTATTTCCCTAGTGGAATAGTCCTGAAAGGATGCCAGTCCTAGGAACGCCAGTCCTAGGACAATCTTAACAGGCGACGTCCAGATGACCAATTCCCGACACAGAGCCAGATGACTTTCGCGCGAATCCGCTTAAAAGAGGCGCTGAGAAACGTGAAAGGCAACGGAAGCAGTTCCTATGCAGGTGGATACGGTGTGAAGGACACTGACCCGTCGCGGAAATACTTCGACGAATCTCTCAGCGACCGGGAGAGAGCTGTCTTCGAGGGTGGCATAGCCCTCGCCACGGCATATCACCAGTTTGTGGGAACACCCCTGAGATCCGACGAGCGGTTCTTGACCCACCTCGGGGGCTTGATTGAGAGAGTGTTGAAGGTTCAGCCCTTCAGGACGGATTCGAAGGTGAGATTGTCCGTTTCCAAGGAGGAGCCAGGTGCGTTCGCCTACACATCGCTCTCCGGGAAGATGTTCGACGTATCCGTCACGATACGTTACGGAGAGGCTACGGCGACCTGTCGTCTAAGGTACATCGATGAACTATCTTTTCCTCTGATGTATGTCGAGAGAGTGGAAAACTCGGAAGCCACACACGTTCATCGGCGGCCTTCCTAGACCGCCCCCGAAACTTCTCTGGGCGTCATCCCTGCTTGTCTCCATGCTAGTCTGGGGAGATGTCTTTGCGGTTCTCCTGTGTTCCTTTGCGCTTGATCTCTGGAACGTAGCGCTTCATGAGGAGGGCGCTGGCGACGACAGACACAGAGCTCGACGCCATGGCGGCTGCGGCGAGTTCAGGCACGAGCAGCCACCCGGTGAAGGGGTACAATATACCGGCAGCGATGGGGATGAAGGCAGCGTTGTAGAAGAAAGCCCAGAAGAGGTTCTGCTTGATCTTCCGGATGGTCTTCCTGCTGAGCTGGATGGACGCCACCACATCTCGAAGATCGCTCTTTATGAGGACCACGTCGCCCGTTTCCATGGCTACGTCGGTTCCGCTTCCGACGGCGATTCCTAGGTCGGCTTGAGCCAGAGCCGGGGCGTCGTTGATCCCGTCCCCTACCATGCCGACGATTCTGCCCTCCTCCTGAAGCCTCTGAACCTCCTTGGCCTTGTCCTGCGGCAACACCTCTGCCAAGGTCTTCTCAATCCCAACCATCCGCGCGATCGCCTCAGCGGTTCTCCTGTTGTCGCCGGTGATCATTGCCACCTCGACGCCCATCCTCTTCAGCTCCGAGACGGCCTCTGCGCTGTGCTCGAGGAGGGTGTCTGCGACGGCGATGAGTCCTAGAGCTGTCCCGTCGACAGCCAGAATCATCACCGTCTTCGCTTGTCCCTCCAAATCGGTCTTGGCTTCAAGCAGTTTACCCATCTTCACGCCATGCTCGCTCATGAGCTTCTCGGTTCCTAGGAGTATCTCCTTTCCTTCGTACGTGGCTTTCACGCCATGTCCTGGAACAGCCTCAAATCGCTCCGGTTCCTCCACTGGGATTCCCATCTCTTCGGCCTTCCTGACAATGGCTTCGCCGAGGGGATGTTCGGAGTTCTTCTCGGCAATGGCCGCCCAGAGTATCATCAGCCGCTCCGGGTCCTCTGTCAACGCCTCCTGAGTAGACCCGCCGTCGGGGCTAGTCGGGGTGACCAGGGGGAATCCGACAGAGAGTATGTCGGTGACCGATGGCTCGCCCCTGGTGAGCGTACCCGTCTTGTCGAAGATGATGGTGTCCATCTTGTGGGCTGTTTCGAGGGCCTCGCCGCTCTTGATGAGGATCCCGTTCTCCGCACCCAGCCCCGTCCCGACCATGACGGCTGTCGGAGTGGCCAGACCGAGGGCGCATGGACACGCTATCACCAGCACCGAGATCAGAATCGTGAAGGCGAACAGGAAGGGCATCCCTAGAACAAAGTACCACGTGATGAAGGACGCGAACGCGACAACTATGACGAGGGGGACGAAGTAGCCGGCTATGACGTCGACCATCCTCTGTATGGGGGGCTTCGACTGATGAGCCTCCTCCACGAGGCGGACTATCTGGGAGAGGAGCGTGTCCTTCCCGATGGCTTCGGCTCGGACCTTGAGAGCGCTGTACTTGTTTATCGTGGCGCCGACTACCTTGTCTCCGGCCTTCTTCTGTACGGGCACGGGCTCTCCCGTTATCATCTTCTCGTCCACGTAGGAGTCTCCTTCCACGACCGTCCCGTCGACGGGGATCTTCTCTCCCGGTCTGATGATGACGATGTCCCCCAGCCCCACATCTTCAACAGGGACTTCCAGCTTAACGCCGTCTCTCACGACCCGGGCGGTTTTCGCTTGCAGGCCTAGGAGTTTCTTGATCGCCTCGGATGTCCGTCCCTTCGTTATGGCCTCGAGCAATCTTCCAAGAATGAGGAAGGATATCAGGAGAGCGGCTGTGTCATAGAAGAGTTCTCCGTCAATGACGAACGTCACGAGGACGCTGTAGAAGAAAGCGGTCAGCGTTCCCATGGCGACCAGTACGTCCATGTTGGCTCGTCGGTGTCTGACCGCGTTGTAAGCTCCCCTTAGGAAGGGAAAACCGGAGCCGAACTGGACGGGGATCACGAGCCCCAGCAACAACACACCATTCAACAGCTCGT
Source organism: Candidatus Geothermarchaeota archaeon (assembly GCA_030601715.1). GTDB lineage: Archaea > Thermoproteota > Nitrososphaeria > Geothermarchaeales > JAUWBL01 > JAUWBL01. Next base: position 3,978 of record JAUWBL010000058.1, read on the forward strand.
CGGCGGCGACAGCTTCTCCGAGGGGAAGCACAGACAGTAAGGACGGCACGGAGCGCCAGATCCCTGGACTGTACAGGAAGGAGGGTATCGCGAAGAGCCAGGCCACCGCCGTCAGGATCTTCAGTCTGCGCATTTCCCGCTCTCTTAGCACCTTCTCCCGGTCTTCTATCTCTCCTCCTGAGATCTCAAAGCCCGCTTCTTTGATCAGACTTCTGATGTCCGAGGCCTTGCAGACTGCAGGGTTGTACTCGACCACCGCGCTCTGTGTGGAGAAGGTCACAACGGCTCGTTTCACTCCGTCTAGCTCGGAGAGACGACTCTGTATGAAGTCCGCGTCTCGGGGCTCGGTCATCCCTCCTACTCCTAGCACGAGCTGGTCGAAGACTACTTTGTACCCCGTTCGGTTCACGGCATCTATGAGACTCTCCTCGTCGACTAGGGTGGAGTCGAAGGTGACCTTCGCACTCTTCGTGGTGAGGTTGACGGAAGCCCTGTCGACGCCCTCCACATTGGTGAGCGCCTTCTCCACGGTGTACACACAGCTGGCGCAGTGCATGCCACCTATCTCGTAGGTCGTCGTGGTCTTGCCGGGGTCTTTCATATGACTGGGTTTCCTCTCAGAACCTCATTTGGATTTGATCTTCCTTAAGGGTTATTCTTTCTACTATGAAAAGAAGGCGGTGGCCCCAATTACCGAAACAGTAACGTACGATCACGGGGTGACCGGAGATCCGATAGGCAATTACATGCGTTGCACCAGAGGCAACCCCAGTATCTTGGCTAGGTTCTCCGTGGTCTGGGCGTACGCTTTGACCAGAGCCAAGCGAGTGCCAGTCAGGTTCGGGTCCGCGACGTCTAGCACTTGGCAGGTCTCGTAGAACTTGTTGAAGTAGGTGGTGAGTGAGTGCATGTATCTGGCGAGGCCTGTGACCTCCATGTCTCTGGCCGCTCTCTCGATCATCGTGGGAAACTTCGAAATGGCCTTCAGGAGGCGCCACTCCTGCACTGTTGTCAAGAGCCGACCGTCGACTCCTTCAACCGATGGCTTCTCCCCTGCCTTCTCCAGTATGCTCCTGGCCCGGACGTAGCCGTACAGGACGTAGGATCCCGACTCTTCCGTTACGTCGAGTGCCCTGTCTACGTCAAATACAACTATCTTGTTTCTGTCCGACGCCAGCATGGCGTATCTGAGGGAGGCCAAGGCGACTCTCTCGCCGATTTCTTCCAGCCACTCTTGGCTTTCTTGGGGGTTTCTAGCCCTTGACTCTTTGATGGCCACGTCACGGATGAGGTCCAGAAATGGGTCTACGTTTATATATAGGCCTTTCCTGCCTGACATGTGCTCGTAGCGCCTGTCGGTCGTCACACCGAGGTGTTTCTCCATCGTCGATCTGCTGAGGGACACCACCTCGTAGCCGTAGTGGAGATACCTGTGGGCCGTGTCCTCTCCGTAGAGACCCGACAGGACTATCCGGATTACCTCCTGATTCCTGCTCTGCCGCACGTCTATGACCGAAACGGCCAGGTCCGTGGAGCCGAAGGGCTTCTCAACACCCTCCCGCGAAGTGGACCATACTACTCCGTCGGTGGGCTGGTCGACGAATTCCCGGAACTTGAGGGGGCTCTTCAGCAGGCCAAGCTTCCACATGGCGAAGGCCATGTCCTTGGCGACGTAGGTGGTTGATCCGTCGCTCTTGACCAGAACCTTGTCCGTCTCGAACGCAAACTCGGGGAGATGGGTGAGTCTGGCAACCCAACAGCCGGCGTGGGGGCCATCTTCCATGTACTCCACCGTCCCTTTCCTCTTCATCTCCTCGAAAGCGAGTTCCCACAGCCTTTCTCTCAACACGTCGGACTCCCACACGAGGGCGTCGTAGCTGGCGCCGAGGCGCCAACACGTCTGGAGCTGCTCCTTCAGGATCCTTGAAGCTATCTCCCTGGCGAAGATGGCGACGTCTCCCTCGTGTCTGTCGATGAGGCGGGCCACTTGGTCGCGGAGCTTTCTCAGCGTCTGTGAGCGCTGGACCTGCTCGTGGACTCTGACGTAGACCTCGTTTCCACAGTACTGGTCGAACTTGACGCCCGGCTTCTCGTGATCGAAGGCGAGATAACGGAATGCCATGACGATGTCGGCCACCTGCACCCCCGTGTCATCAACGTAATTTGCTATCTCAACATCGTAGCCGGCAAACCCGAGAAGCCTCGCGAGGGTATCCCCTAGGATGACGTTTCTTGCGTGTCCTATGTGGAGGGCCTTGTTGGGGTTGACGCTTGTGTGTTCCACCTGAACCCTTCTTCCCTCACCGATCGATGCCCTCCCGAACTCTGGGCCTTCGGAGAGGGCTTCCCCTATGGTCGCGTCGGCTAGAGCCGCTGGGTCGGCCCAGAAGTTGACGTAACCTGGCTCAGCGTACCCCACCTTCGCCACGAGACCTCCTGGCCGAACGGCTCGTGCCACTTCCTTGGCTACGTCCAAGGGGCTTCGTCCTAGCGTATCCGTAAGAGCGAAGGCTAGGGGGGTGGAGAGGTCTCCGAACCTTTCACGGGGAGGCTCCTCGAGGTGGATCTCGTCTACCGCGATGTTGTGCGTCTCGAGCCATTGCAGGATTCCTTCCCGGACCTGTTCGGCGAAGGTGAAGAAGGTCAATGCTTCAAGAGCCTATTCGGTCGCATCTCAAATAGAAGTTCCCTACATCACGGAGGAATCAAGTCTTCGGGTATTAGCCCCTCCCGGGCAAGGTGTCCAACTCCGTCCACGAATCCGTCGCCGAACCCTTCGTTGGACACCCAGTCCGCCCTTCTCTTTAGCTCCTCGACTG
>JAUWBL010000078.1 GCA_030601715.1 Candidatus Geothermarchaeota archaeon
TTTTGAGGATCAGCGGGTCGAGGTCGTGTTGGCCGACGCATTGGAATACATAGACGAGGGATCTAGGTGCGATGTCCTCTTGGTGGACGTGACGGACGAAGAGGATCCCCATTCTGCTAGATTCTTCAGGAAGGAATTCTATGTGAAGGCATCGAAAATAGTGGGCGAAGACGGAATAGTAGGGATTCAGACGGGCTGCCCACCACTTGTCGACAGCACAACTTTCAAGAAGCAGACGTCGGCCCTCTCCGAGGTCTTCCGGAGAGTCAGTCCCTACATGACATATGTTCCCAGCTTTGGCTCTGCCTGGGGGTTCGCCACCGCCTCCCAACGATACAGCCTCCAGGATCTAGACGAAAGAGAGGTCGAGGAGAGACTGAGGGAGAGAAGCGTCTCGAACAGGTTCTACGACGGTGCCCTTCATGCTTACTTCTCCAAGATGAGGACCGAGGTATCCTAGACCTGAAGCGACTGGTTTTCTTCCCTTTGTCGTGCACAAAAAAGGGTGACCAACTCCTTGTATCAGAAGGGGGATAAGCCCTGAATTGGTCGTAGTTCTCTTCGATATATGGCTGCCGGCCATCGAAGGGGCGATACTCCTAATCGTGGCCGTCGAGCAACTGTACCTGTTCAGGTTCATCTTTCAGGGGTTCGTCCTCCTGAAGGACAGACTTCTGCTGCTTGTCTCTCTGTCGTTCATCATCTTTGCCGCTGGAAGTCTGTTGTCGTCCACGGTAGCCTTTTGGGCCTTCTCGCTTCTGTTGCGGAATCCTGTTTCAGCCGCAGGGTTCGAGGTGATGAGTTCTGTGGTGGGGATTCTTTCCGTGTTCCAGTTCGTTGGCTTCCTCATTCTTGTCCTATCTCCACCTCTCTTGAAAGGTGAGCTTCTGGAATCGGGGATGGCTCCACAGCTCTTCCTTATCGCCGGAGTGGCAGCGTTCAGGGAGTACTTTGTGGGCGCTGCCATGGTGGTTGTCGCTATGCTGTTTCTCCTGATCGTCAGCAAGACACGAAGCTTCGCAACGATCGAGTCGAACGCGATCATGGTTGCCCTCCTAGCCCTATTCTTCTCCAAGTGGGTGATCCTTCTACCTTTCCCATTCAGGGCCATGGATGTCATCTCTGTCATCATGGACGCCGTTGCGTTCTCGTCTCTGGTCGTGTTGCGTGAGACCATCGCCTTCTCGATGCCCGCCCGGCCCGGAGGAGGCCGAGCCGGTGAAGTATAGGCCCACGGTCTCCATACTCCTTGCGATCCTGGAGACCATTCACAGCAGCAAGGGCGCGAACATCAGCCGGATCTCGACCCGTGCCAACATCTCCCATGCTAGGCTGAGGGTGAAGCTGGACGAGATGGAGAGCGCTGGCCTCGTCGCTCGGGCCAACTCCCCGAGAGAAGGTGCCAGGTTTTTCACCCTGACTGACAAGGGAAGGCAGGCTCTCTTCACGCTCAGGGAGTTGACCTCGTTCCTCTCATCCCTGGGGCTTCTCCCTCAAGACGAGATCTAGTGGATAGATCAGAGACCTCCCTGCAAGCTACACCAGTGCTTGTCATCCCGACCATGGCTTTCTGAACGGTTAGTCGCTTTTCTCTGCAAGAGATAAATATTCAAGCTCTTGTTAGTCTGGTGCCGGACTGGTCCGTCACTGGGAGAAGAACTCATTATGGAACCTGGGGAGTTTAAGGCTGAAACCTTGATGTACCTGCACGTAATTGGGGGTCTTTATCTCATGGCGTCAGGACCCGCAGTGTTCCAAGGAATCGTCTCCTTTCAGTTCTTGTACATCGTGTTCGGATTGGTGAACATGTTCGTGGTCTGGAAGATCTGGTCAAGCAAAATAGGCAAATCCACCTGGATCATTTCTTTGCTGGGCATTGCCTTCGGACTCGGCTCCAGCCTGTTCTTTGTCATCCTAGGCGGACTGACGCTCACTCTCTTTTTCTATCCGGGATTGATCATATTCGCGGTGATAGCTTACAAGTTCTACGTTGATCTAGCCGTGCTGAGGCCGGCTCCCCAGGCTATCGAGAGCGAACAGACACCAGCTACCTAGCTCTAAATTTTCCAGATACATGGCTCTCCGGGTAGCCGGGAGAGTCAACGGCCGACGATTTCTCGGCAAAGCGGCCTGTTGTCCTAGGTTTCTTCTAGGACGGCCTTGATGAGGACGGGTAGTAGTGTGGTGGCTTCGCCCCAGACATCTGCCATCCTTGCCTGTGGGGAGATTTTGCCCCAGCTTATCGCCTCGCTCAGACTGGCGCCGCTGAGGCTCCCGTCCCAGGGAACCGCTGTCGTGATCTGGACGGCATAGTCGAGACCCCCTCGGAACTGGTTCCACCACAGCAGGTGATGCTTGGAGATTCCGCCTCCCACAATCAGGGCTCCCGTCCTCGTGGCCTCGTGCACCATATCCGATAAGACCCTCTGGTCCTCGAAGAGGTCGAGGCGGAAGTCCCTGTGGAGCTCGCTGAAGAACCAAAGCTGGCTTCCGACCGCTCCGTCGAGAGGTCCTGGAACAATCACGGGTATCTCGTTCTTTGCGGCCCAGTGGAGAATGGAGTCCGAGTTCTTCAAGCTCGCCCCTATGTGACGCCAGAGCCGACCTGGGGAGACAAGTCGAGCACCCTCATCATAGACCTCTTGGAGCATCGCCTGCATCCGTTCTTCGAGCAGCTCCCCGTAGTCGGTCTTCTCTATGTAGACGTTGCCTAAACGGTGGATCCCTCTCCTGTCGAGCTCGCGGTCGTCCGCTGAGAAGGAGCCATCACGGTAGTGTCCCCAGCTCCTAGCTAGGTCGTGGTCCAGCGAGCCACACGTGGTTATCAATACGTCTACCAGCTTACGTTGCACGAGCTCCCTGATGACGCCCCTGGCGCCGGTGGCGACGATGTCGGCTGTAAAGGATATGAACACTGTGCATTCTTCATCGTCGAACATGTCCTTCAGGATCGCGTACGCCTTCCCCAGCCTCTTGGCCATGAAGCCACCGGACCGCTCATAGGCCCTCATCAGGTCTCGGAACCCATGAACTCGGTTCAGATCCACATCCTCTACTGGCAGGGATCTCTGACCCATATTCCCTCTACTCAATGACTCAGCATCCTCACAATCTGATTCCAGGTCGTAAATAGAGCTGTGTGTTGGAACGTGTCGACGCGAGCCTTGCTACCGTAGGAGAGGCGAAGGCCGGGTAGAACCTGCTATCTCAGCCGCCTGAAGGCCACTACCGCGATGACGGCCACAATCGCAGCGACCGCCAGCACAAGAACTAGATCGATAGGAGCTTCCTCTGCAGCGGTCTCCTCGAACGGAACCTCCAGGAGATGTGGCTTGGAGACAGACCCGTAGCCCTCCTTCGAGGCTTCGATTTCCACCTGGATGGTCTGACCTGAGAACTCGAGCAGCGTCTCCCTGGAAAGAGAGACGGAGTACAGGTTCGCTGATCTGTGCATAACTGGTATGGGCTGGCCCTCTAGTAGAGCATTGACTTCGACGCCGTGCTGAACGGGAACGAACAAGCCGTCATAGATCCCTATCGAGACCTCTAAGCTCACTATCCTAGTGATGGGGACGGATCTGACATCGATCTCTAGGAAGAAGTAGTCTCGATAGTCCGGCGCCTGGTCGAGAGCGTCGGCGTTGACGATGGCGGTATACCAGAAATCGACCACCGCCTGTATCGCCGTCCAAGTCCTGTTTTCAAGCACGGGTGGCAGGAGCACGGCGTCCCACTCTCTGTCGTCTGCTGGATCCATAGGGTCTCCGACGAAGACGCTGTTGATCAGCGGGAGGTAGGAGTAGCTCATGTCGATGAGGTAGAAGACATAGTCCAGCATCTCCTCATCCGAATCCCCGACATAGGTGGGCACTAGCTCCCCCACCTCTGGCAGCGTGATTTCGTTGATGTGCCTCTGGAGCATGACGTCCCCGAGCCAGTGTTTCCCTGACGGCCCTTCGACGCCCGGCGTCGTGCGGGGAGGATCGTAGTCGACAGTTGTGTGGTAGGGTTGATTGATGTCGGCTAGATAGTGGGACAGAGCACCCGCGTCAAGCATAGCCTCCTTCCAATCTCCGTTCGATATGTGCTCCGTCATCATTCTGGTTCGGTTGACCACAGCCCAGGGAAGGACACCGTTCTCCCAGCTCTCAAGCGTGTTGTGTTCCTCCAGCTCGCTGTCGTAGAAGTGCCTCGCACCCTCAAGGGGATCCTGCTCCTTGTAGAGAGAGTCAGGCAGCACCGAGGTGAGGTTTAAGTACTCCTCATATTGGGAGAAGAACTCTCGCCAGCCATCAGGTATATGCTGAATTGCCTGACTTGGTATGATCTCGTGACCCACGTCCCACCAAGAGTATCCCTTCTCAACGAAGCGAACTCCTGAAGTTGCGAGTGCTAAGGCAACCAGAAGAGAAACGACAACGAACTGTGTTCGCGACCTCATCGCATGTCAGTAGGTGTGTTACCCGATTTTAACAGGCCAGATAGAGGCGATGCGCTCCGATGGACGAGCAGCCCTAGTCGGGCGCTCGAAGCGCCTCCACGGACAGAGGCCGTTCCACCCTCAGATGATCGCTGAGGCTCTTGTAGCGGTTTCGGACGGTTACCTCAGTCATGTCTGCGGCGATGGCCACGTCCCTCTGGGTATTCTTGGCACCCATCAGGACGCAGGCATAATAGATCGCAGCGGCCGCCACTCCCACAGGGTCCTTCCCCGCCACAAGCTTCCGCTTCTGGGCCAACCTCACAAGCTTTTCAGCCTCCAGCGTCACCCTCTTCCCAAGAGTGCCCTTTATGCATATCTTCCTGACGTGTTTGATCGGATCCACGACAGGCATCTTGAGTCTCAGCTCCCTGACCAGCATGCGGTAGCAGCGCGCTAGCTCCTTCTTCTCGATCCCGGAAGTCACGCTCAGCTCTCGCAGGGTCCTAGGTATGCCGTCGTATCTTAAGGCTACGTACAGGGCGGCTGAGACGATCGAGTTGATGGCCCTTCCTCGCACCAGGCCTCTCTCAAGGGCCATGCGATAGATGTAGGAGGCTCTCTCCAACACGGAGAATGGGATGTCGAGCTTCTCGCCCTGCTTGTTGAGTTCGCTGAGGGCGTAGGACAGGTTTCTCTCTATTGAGTTGTAGATGCTGATCCTGTGCTGCCACTTGCGTAGCCTGTTGAGATCTCTCTTTGCCTTGCCGACGATCCGCCGGCCCGTAGAGTCCTCATTCTCCGCGCCGATGATGGTGGAGAGTCCCTTGTCCTGCATCAGGAGGGTCGGGGGCATGCCGACCCTGACCCTCGATGTCTGTTCCCCCTCGAAGGAGCGCCACTCGGGGCCCTCCTCGATGTTCTGTTTCAGAACCACGTGTCCGCAGCCAACGCAGACCAGTTCCTCCCCGATCTGATCCAGCACGAACTCCGTTCCACGGCACTCCTCACACCGGAAACCGGTGATGCTGACACGGAGATTTCCAGACAATTGAAATTTCCCCGCAGAAAACAACTAGTCCTTCCTTGTGGCCTATTTAACCCTTACGCATGCCTTAAAAAGGGGGTTGCGTCCGCAGCGAGCGGTTTCGCCGTCGAATCTACTTAAGTCCGCCCTCCTCCCTAGGACTTTCCAAAGGAACGGAGTAGCCCACGATGAGGTGGCATTCGCTATTTCTTCTCCTCATCTTTCTGCTTCTCACACCCGGTGCCCTACGCCTTGTTGAACGTACTTCAAGCGAGGAACCATTCAGACCCTTCAGGCCCTACGAGAGCATTCCCCTGAATCTTCTGATGTATCCTCGCATTGGCGCCCCGGCCGTAGTTTCCGACGGTTCCTTCACGGCTTGGATCAAGCACGATCCGGGGAGATACTCTCTGCGC
>JAUWBL010000204.1 GCA_030601715.1 Candidatus Geothermarchaeota archaeon
CGGTCTGGTGTCGTTCGTCCTCCGGAAGCGTTGTGTCGGAGTGGCGGCAGATCGAGTCAGGATATCCTTCGTGATCACGCAGCATAGCCTGCAGGTCGGCAACACCGGGCTTCGACCCCTCTTTGATGGCTCTGCGCAGGAGCTCCTCTATTCGCCCGCGTCGGTCTAGGCTGTTCTGCCGCTCCATCAAGGGGTCATAGATCCCTATCGCATCCGGGTCGACAAAGTGGTTTGTGTGAGTTATCAGGCCGTCCTGAGGTGTCAGGCTATAGACACCCTTCGGAGAGGTTTCTAGATCCAGAGAGCTACCTTGGGAGGGACGGGTAGCCTGAGCCAGAAGGAAATTGGCCGAGCATGAGACTTGTCCTTCAGTGGCTCTGCTGGTCGCCTCCTCAAGCGTACCGGAGTTCAGGATCTCCCAGCAACGGACATGGAAGGGCTTCCCGAGGCTGCTCCAGTCGTCCCCGTCGGAGAGCAGACCATTGACCGCCAGTCCGAGGCCAGAGGAGTTTAGGCCGATCTTGCCTCCCACGATCCCGGCCTCCGTGAAACACAGGACACGGAGTCCGCCAAGCCCCTGAAACCTCAGGAAGAGGCCGGCGACCTGAGGGATCCAGTCCCAGTTCTGACCCATCAAAAGGTGACCATTTTCAGAGGCCTCAGGCATAACTGTAAACGCTGTGCAACCATAGGGGTGGGCAACGGTCTCCCTTGAGAGTTGCAGCTCCGTGCGGCTGAACTCGCTGTACATGAGTTCGTATCGCACGTTGAGAGCGGTGATATCCGTCAGGGAGCACTTCGCGCCGTCGGCTACTCCACGCATCGCTTCAGCGTAGACTGGATGATGGTCTTCTATGACCTCTCGGTATCTTCGGGCCCTTCGCAGAACCTCCTGCCTTGGGAGGTCGGTCCACTCCTCGAAGCGCCTGAAGTACACCTTCAGGTTGTGTTTGATCAGCTCACGGACGAGGCTCCCGTGCTTCCGGCCCATCTCGTAGGGCTCCCCAGACAGCTCCAGCAAGGGAACCTCAAGGGCCAATGAGACTTCACTACCTGATCTTTTTCTCGAAGGTTATCCAACCCACGTGTCGCGTGTAGCCAAGCTTCTCATTGACAGCGAGCATGCCCCGATTGAGGGAATCGTTCCATGTCTTGATGACCCTGTATCCCTGTTGCTTGACGAACTGAATGACTTTCAGTTTCAACGTCATGGCGATCCCCTTGCGGCGGTACTCCCGATGCACCCCCGTCATCCACTGATACGCATCCTCTGGCTCCTCTTGGCTTTGCCCGAGAGCGCTCAAGCCAACATATCGCTCCCCGTCCTTGGCGAGGAAGTAGCCGTCGGGAAGAGAGTTGGGGTGTTTAGCTTCGTATTTTAGAAAGTCTTCAAAGGAGAGCTGCGTTTGGGTGTCAGGGGTGGGCACATCCTCCATCACCGAGCTGTACAACTCATAGAGCTTTCGGTAGCAATCGGGGTCCTGCTCCGATGCTTCACGCAACGTCGTGATGGTGATTCCATGGGACGCCGTTCGTTCCGGATACTCCGTGAACTTGTCGAAGCTAAAGCTCGGCAAATCCAACCGAGACTCCCACGCCGTCATCTTCTCATGAAACCCCTTCCTCTGCAAGAAGGCGGTGCCTGAAGCCATGTCCTCTCGTGCGCCTGACCACAATTTGGTGGCCTGTAGCTCCTGCAAGTCTTCCAAGATGCGGTCGTAGAGCCTGGTGCCGATGCCTTTCCGTTGCCAAGCCGGATGCACGTTGATGCTCATCCGGAACTTCTTAGGGTGAAACATCGATGGGTCGTGGCCGTAGTATCCGTAGGCCACCACTTTGTTGGATTCTGGCTCGACGGCTACGTGGCGTTTCATGGTGTACTTGGTCCGGTCTAGGCTGTCGTCTTCGTAGCGCATTTCGTCGGCGGTGGTGCGGTACTCCGTGTAGATCGCGTTGATGATCTTAGCTAGGTGCTCGTAGTCCCTCGACTCGCACTCGCGGAGCTCCACATCCATGGCTACCACCCCAAAAAATCAGGAAGGGGTGGGATAAACCCCTTTCCTGGGTGGGAAGGGCCTACTTGGCTCTAGTTGCCGTTCGGGATAGGGAGCGTCACAGCGTTGATCTCGGCCAAGTCCTCTAGGTTGTTCATCTTTACCATCCCGTCCGAGATGGTGTAGAGCACGTCCTCAATGTAGAGAGACCTTCTCACGGAGTACGGACCCCAATACCCATCTTTCATGGGGTCGAGGCCCTCCAAGTGGGTGATTCCACCCCTGAACACAAGCCCACCGTCCAGGGAAATGTTGAACACGTAGGCTCCTTGCCAGACGGGTTGCCCGTAGGCGTTGGGGGGGGCTCCGTTTGGGTACTGCTCCGGGTTTATCTCGGCGACCATCACTGGCAGCACGAGGAGGTTTCTTGCTCTGTCGAAGAGCAGGGCCTTGTGATCATGCAGCACAACCGACTCTGTTCCTCTGTCCCCAATCACGTATTTTGCGATCTCCTGCGGGTTCGCGACGTCGGTGACATCAAAGATGGATATCTTCACTCCTTGGTACCATGCGAAGTCGCCCTCGTCAGCTGGCACCGCCTCCTTTCCTATGCCTATGACGTGGTTCTCGTCGTAGGGGTGGAGGTAGTCGGAGTAGCCGGTTATCTTGAGCCAGCCGAGGA
>JAUWBL010000089.1 GCA_030601715.1 Candidatus Geothermarchaeota archaeon
AGAGAGGCATATCCCCGCGTTGTTGTGAGTCGTGGCGACGATGAGGTTAACCATGGTGAGCATCCCCCTGTCGTCCGTCTTGTAATGGTGTATTAGGGTACCTCTAGGCGCCTCGATCACTCCTACACCTTCGGAGGGCGTCTCTTCCGGAATCCTTCTAAACTCCTCGCCGGTTACTTCGGGGTCTTGTGAGAGCTCTAGAGCTCTCTCTCCGGCCGCCAGAATCTCTATGACGCGTGCCCAGTGGTAGCCTAGCGTCGCGTGCACGGGTTTCCCTAGGGTGGAAACGAACTTCTTGTAGGCCTTCTGCGCCTTCGGTGTTGCGAAGCCATCGGCTACGTTGAGACGGGCCAGCGGCCCGACCCGATACACTCCGCTCTCTTCCCCGTCTCGGAATCCCTTCCAACCCACCTTCTTGAGGTACGGAAACTTGAGATACGTCCATGGCTCCGCCCGCTCTCTTATGTGCTGCAGATAGTCCTCAGAGTCGAAGGTGACGAACTCTCTTCCCCTAGGGTCGACCACCTTGATTCTACCATCGTAGAAGTTGACCTTGTCTTGGTCGTCGACCAATCCCATGTAGTATGTGTTGCTAAGGTAGGTGTCGCCGGTGATAATTTCGACATATCCCTTATTCCCCAACACAGCCTTCTCGAAGAGGTCTAGGGTCAATTCGCCGAGACGGACGAGTTTCTTAGAGCTCTCCTCTATGGATGCTCTTTTCTCCTCGTCTATCCTCGAAGAAACTCCTCCAACCACAGCCATCGCTGGATGAACGGCTCGGCCGCCCAACGTTTCCAGAATCCTTCTTGCCTCGGATCTGAGCTGCAGCACCGTCTTTCCGACGTCCAAGCCTACCTTGTCTAGGACTCCCATGATGTTACGCTCTGCCTTCGGTGCAGTAGGTCCCACAACGAAGTCAGGCGCGGATAGGGCATAGAAGACCGCCCCGTGATCGTGCACATAGAAGGCGTTGTAGGCGAGCTCCCTCAGCTTCTTGGCGGTAGCCGGGATGTCCACCTTGTAGACATCGTCCGCGGCCTTGGCCGACGCCATGTGGTGGGCCCAGGGGCAGACGCCACATATCCTGGGCGTGAGATAGAGCATCTCCTCGACCGGTCTCCCCATGCAGAACTTCTCGAAGCCTCTGAACTCCACCGTTTGGAAGTATGCGTCGTCGACGTTTCCGTTGTCATCTAGGAAGATGCTTATCTTCCCGTGTCCCTCAAGGCGGGTGATTGGATGAATTGTGATAACCTTTTCGACTGTCACTTTCTTATTGATTCCTCCTGACAGCCCGTTTCAGAAGAGAAGTGGGCATGGTGAACCGATAGAAGAAGCCGAGGGGATCCTTGACCTGTTTCATCAATACCTCAATCGCTTCATCGGTCAGGTCCGTTTCCCTGTCCAGCCCTAACACGGAGGCAAGGGCGGAGAGCATGTTGGCTCCCTGATCGATCGATTCCGGAGTTGGACCCATGCACCCCCAGCAACGAAGATTCATCTTGACACATGGGTATCCGCACCCTCCCCGGGTCGCGGGGCCTAGGCAAAGGATCCCTTGCTCCAAGAGGCACTTCTCCTCGTCCGGAATCAACTCATGGATTCCATGAAGTTCGTGTATGCTCTTGCTCTCCTTGCGTCTGTCACACTCGTCGCACAGGCTCTTGGAGGAACCGAAGACGTGTCCCTTCGGAGGGAGATCCCCTGTGACAAGCGCAGTTAGGGCTTCACCTATGAGGTCGAGGGGAGGAGGACAACCGGGGAGATAGTAGTCCACGGGGACGACTTGGTGCAGGGCTCTGACGGTGTCGAAGGTGTCCGGAATCGTCAGCTCATGGCCGTCGACCGTAGACACCCTCAACGGGGTCACTCCGTTGGACTCGTTGCTCGGCGCGTCCAAGTACGCCTGCCTGAAGAGGCCCTCCCTTGTGGTGACGTTGGCTAGGCCGGGCAAGCCGCCGAAGCAGCTACACGCGCCGAAGGCGAGCAAGTTCTGTGATTTCTGCCTGGATATCCTGGCTAGCTCCTCGTTCTCTTCATTGTTGACAGCTCCCTCGTACAGGGTGAGGGCTATCTCGCCATCCGGGACCGCCTTGAGATCCTCCAGCTTGAAGTCTGTGGCTGTCGGCCAATACACGATCTCGACTTTTCCAAGGACATCAAGCAGAACCTCTGGGGGCAGGTCCAGCAGTGAGTAGTCACACCCGGCGCACGTGGCTCCCAACACTATCGCTATCTTGGGATTCTCCATCTTCACGCGACCTCCTTGAGGGGACTGGGACCTAGTTTTTTGATCTCCTCTGTCATCTCGGTCACTACCTTTGCGAACTTCGAGCCCTCGGAGGAGGATATCCACTCCAGCCTTATCCTTTCGGGTTCGATTCCATACTGCTCTAGTAGGCGTCGGACGAGCGCGAATCGTCTGAGGGCCTTGTAGTTCCCTGTTTCATAGTGACAGTCGCCTAGGTGGCAGCCAGCAATCAGAACACCGTCGGCCCCTTCGGCAAAGGCCGTCAAGACATATGTAGGGTCGATCCTGCCTGTACACATCACCCGGATGGGGAGTACGTTGAGAGGGTATTTCATTCGGCTCGTGCCGGCAAGATCCGCCCCCTGGTAGGCACACCACTTGCAGAAAAACCCGACTATCTTGGGCTCGAACTCCTTCATGGCAACCTGTGTGGCCTCCATCTATGCGAGCACCCCCTCCACCTCAGCCAGTATTTCCTCGTCTGTGTAACCTCTCAACACGATGGCACTCGAGGGACACGCAGAGACGCAGACACCGCAACCGTCGCAACCAACCTCTTCGACGACAGCAATGTTTTGCTCCTCGTCAAAGTTGATCGCGTCGAAGGGACAAAGATCCAGGCAGATCCGACATCCTGAACAGGTTTCCTCGCTGATCACCGCCTTCTCCGGTTCTAGTACGACGTATCCTCTGTCGAGCATCGCCATCGCCTCCGCCGCGGCAGCCGAAGCGTGGGCGACGACATCAGGTATGTCCTTCGGACCTTGGCAAGCGCCCGCGAGGTAGAGACCTGGGGTTGCAGTCGCTACGGGAGCTAGCTTGGGGTGCTTTTCTAGGAAGAATCCCTCATCACTACAACTCAGCTTGAACATTCTGGCCACTCCTGCTGCGTCCTTCTGCGGTTCGAGTCCGACGCTCAGGATAACCATGTCAACCGGTATTCTGCGGGGTATTCCTAGGAGAGTGTCCTCGCAGACGACGACCAGCTTGCCTTCCTCCTCGGAATTCGTGGCCAGTCTCGTGACCTGGGCTCCTCTTCCTCTGATGAACGTCACGTCCTCGTCCAGAACCCTGTTGTAGAATTCTTCGTAGCCCTTTCCAGCTGCGCGTATGTCGATGTAGAGCTCGTATATCTTTGCTTCCGGGATCCTCTCCCTCACAAGATGGGCGAATTTCATCGAGTACATGCAGCAGACACGAGAACAATATCTGTTCCAGTTCTCGTCGCGGCTCCCAACGCAATGAAGTATGGCAACGCTCGTAGGAGCCGTGCCGTCCTTCAGGGAGATCTCGCCACCGCTAGGTCCTGAGGAGTTGATGATTCTCTCGAATTCGAGGCTCGTTATGACATTGTCCAAATGCCCGTATCCGAGTGGAGTAATCTTGGAGGCATCGAAGACATCGTAACCCGTGGCGACGATGATCGCGCCCACCTGGATTTCGATGATCTCCTCTTTCTGATCGAAATCTACGGCTCCCACATCACAGAACCTCTCGCAGATCCTGCAGGTGCCCTTCTGAAAGTACCAGCAACTGTCCCTGTCTATGGTGTACAGCAGCGGCACAGCTTGGGGAAAGGGAACGTAGATAGCTTTCCTTACGCCGAGGCCCATGTCGAACTCGCTTGGGACTTTGACAGGGCATTTCTCCGTGCACACTCCACATCCGACACACTTGGAGGCATTCACGTATCCGGGCTTCTTGGTGATCTTAATCCTGAAGTCGCCTACGTGACCGGAGACATCCTTCACCTCGCTGTAGGCAAGAAGCTCTATGTTCTCGTGGCTCCCGACCTCGACCATCTTTGGCGTCAAGATACAGGCTGAGCAGTCTAGCGTTGGGAAGGTCTTGTCCAGCTGAGCCATGTGCCCCCCGATCGACGGCTCCCTCTCGACCAGGTACACCTTCTTCCCTGAGTCGGCTAGCCTCAGAGACGCCTCTATTCCGGCGATCCCTCCTCCTACGACCAAGACGGCTTGAGCCACGCTTTCCCGGCGGGCCTCAAGGGGCTCGTGAAGAACGACCCTCCTAATCGCCGCGGCGACGAGCCTCTTTGCCTTCTCCGTGCCCGCCTCCTTGTCATCGGTCGTCCATGAGACCATCTCTCTTATGTTTGCCATCTGAAAGAGGTAAGGGTTCAGCCCGGCTTCCTCGCAGGCCGCCCTGAAGGTCGATTCGTGCATCCTGGGGGAACAGGCAGCAACGACTACTCGTGTCAAATTCAGACTCTTGATGTCTTCCTCGATGAGATCCTGACCCGGGTCAGAACACATGTATCTATAGTCCTTGGCTACCACAACGCCATCAAGCTGCGAGGCGAACTTCATGACTTCTTCGATGTCTACTGTGTTCGCTATGTTGATTCCGCAGTGGCAGATGTAGAAACCTATCCTCATGGCTGTGCCTCCTTACCCAGAGAAGTTGAAGGCCCGACAACGGCTTCCCTGACGACCTCGAGCATGTCCATGACCTTGATCTCGTCGTCCTTGCCGAGGACCTTGATTCCATCTTCGAGGTTCATGAGGCAGAAGGGACAGGCGGTTACAAGGATGTCCGGAGAGAAACTCGCAACCTCTCTTGCCCGGTTGACGCAGAGACGCTCTTCCCTCTCTTCCTCCATCCACATTCTGCCTCCGCCGCCTCCGCAGCAGAAGCTGTTCTCCCTCGTCCTCTCCAGCTCCACCAAGGTCAGGCCGGGAATGCTCTCCAGAATCTTTCGAGGTGCCTCGTAAATCTCGTTGTGCCTTCCTAGGAAGCACGGATCGTGGTAAGCGACAACCGCCTCGACCCCGTCCGAGAACTTCAGTTGATCGTTTTCGATGAGCTCGAGCAGAAATTCTGTGTAGTGTTGTATCTGAAAGTCCTCAGCCAGGTCGGGGTAGTCCTTCATGAAGGTGTTGTAGCTGTGGGGGGAAGTCGTCACAATCCTGTCGACTCCATGTTTCCTGAAGTTTCTTGTGTTCACTTCCACCAACATCTCGAAGAGTCCTGTCTCTCCGATTCTCAGGATCGAATCCCCGTCACATCGTTCTTCGTTTCCCAAGATCCCGAAGTTGACGCCAGC
>JAUWBL010000064.1 GCA_030601715.1 Candidatus Geothermarchaeota archaeon
GGCTGTGGAAGCCATCATGTCTGCCATGGCTGAGGAGGTGGGCGCAAACGAGGGGGTCTGGGCCATGACAGGCTTGCTTCATGATGTGGACTTTGACGAGACCTACGACGATCCGAGCAGACACGGACTGAGAAGCGTGGAGATTCTTGAGGAAGAGGCTGGAGGGGAAGTACCAGAAGAAATACTTCGTGCCGTCAAGGCACACAACCCCGAATACACAGGAGTAAGCCCGGAGACGGAGATGGAGTGTGCTTTGCTCTCCGCTGATGCGGTGTCCGGGTTGATCGTTGCCACGGCGCTTGTGATGCCGTCCAAGAGGCTGGCTGACGTCGCCCCAGAAAACGTGCGGAACCGTTTCGGTGAGAAGGATTTCGCGAGGAGGTGCAGCAGGAAGAACATGAAGCTTTGTGAGAGGGCAGGCGTGCCTCTTGAGAGGTTCTTCGAGGTCTCTCTTCACGCGCTTCAAAATGTCGCCAGTGAACTGGGATTGTAGAAGCCTCACTGGAGAACCCTCCTTAGAGCCACCGCAGCTCTTCAAGACGCTGCTTGACTCAGCCAAGACATCCCTCCCGCGTAGGGTAATTTCATGAGTAGCGCCCGTGGTCAGGAGCAGACGGAGAACTCTCTAGAGAGGTTGGAGGAGGAAAGTCCCAGGAGAATCCCCGAGCTCCAGAAACTTCCTATGCCGTTTCCAGAGAGCACATGGGAATCTGGAGAGATTGAAGCAAAGATGGAGTTCAGTACCGAGTACACCAGCGAAGAGGAGGATGACAACCTTGATGAGGAAGACGAAGGAGAAGACCTTCCCTGACTGAAAAACTGTCGTTCCGAACCTTGAGGGCAATCTGTCTGGGAGTGGGATCTTACCGTGCTGGTCTGTATAGTTGGTGCTGTTCAGGTGCATTGTCGAGCATCTCCTCGATTTGAGCTAGAGTGTCATCACTCAGCTTGACCTCCGAGGCCTTGACGTTACTCTCAATGTGCTCTGGTTTGGTGGCTCCCGTGATGGCGCATGAGATTTCTGGACGGCGGAGAATCCATGCGAGTGCCAACTGGCTTACGGTGACTCCCAAGGACTCGGCCAGTTCTCCCAGTTCCCTCACTTTCATAATCTGCTTGTCGGTGATCGACTTCTGCATCCACTGCTGCTTTGCCGCTCTGCTGCCCTCAGGGATTCCTTCACTGTATTTCCCAGTGAGAATTCCACCCGCTAGCGGGGACCAGACGGTCAAGCCGATGCCGTGGTAGACAGCAGAGTCCATGACATCTACTTCGATGTATCTATCCAGCATGTTGTACCTTGGTTGTTCAACCGCTGGTGGATGAGCCCCCAGTTCGTTCGCAACCCCCACGGCTCTCTCCAGATTGGCAGCAGTCCAGACACTGGTTCCCCAATAGTGGACTAGTCCCTCGTCAACTAGATCGCTCATCGTGGATACGGTTTCTTCGAGCGGGGTGCGACGATCAAAACGATGACAGTAGTAGATGTCAATGTAGGTCTGACCTAGCCTTTCTAGTGTTCCAGCTATGGACTCACGGATGTGCTTACGACTCAGTCCTCTGTCGTTGATGTTCTCCGACATAGGCCAGAAGACCTTACTCGAAATGACCACATCCTGGCGTCTAACAGTCTCTTCCTCGAGAAACTTGCCGACGACTTTCTCAGCTTCACCCCCTGCGTATACATCCGCGATATCGATGAAGTTGACGCCGTTCTCAATAGCGGATGCAATGCATGCGTGCGACTGTTCTTCCTTGACTGCGCCACCATAGGTCAGCCACGCGCCCAGAGAGATCTCACTAACTCGTACTCCATGTTTGCCCAGTCTGCGGTAATCCATACCAAGTAGGTCTTTGTGTTTGACGCCTTTGAGCCTGATGAGGAGGGTCTCGGCCTTCGCTGGCTACATCTTCCGATATTCTGAGTGGGTTACCGAACAGAAAGCTAGATGGCCCCAAAACGTCGATTCTAGCTGGAGGAGAGGGAGGCTGTCTGTCTTCACCCTCGATAGAACTCAAACCAACGCCGAATCGTTCCCTTGAGTCTTCCTTCGCCGAAACTGACGCGATCCGCATTCTCCAGGTAGGGCGGAGTCGGAGAGGTGTCAGCCTCCTCAACCACTCTTGCGACATCAGCCTCAGCTCTAACCTTCGCCAGCAGCCAGGTCTCCAGTTCTCGGAAGTAGGTAAGGTGGCGGCGCACTTCCTCCTTGTTACAGATGGGACCGTGACCTGGGACTATCGTGTCGATCGGCATGTCTAGCATCTTTTCAAGAGCAGACATCCATTGTCTCGGATCGCTGGAGGGGTCTCCCGCGAAGGGATATTCCTGACAGAAGATCAGATCGGAGGCGAAGAGAACACGTTCAGGGTCAAAAAGGACTGTGGAATGGCCAGCTGTATGACCTCCTGTGTGCTCGATTAGGATTTCTTCGGTGGCGCCCAGAGTCATAGACTTTTCAAAGGTACGGGTTGGAGGTGTGATGGTGAGCTCTTCCAGCTGGCGGGCTCGTTCAGGGTTAGCTTTCACCAGTTGTTGCCGCTGTTGCTTCAACGCCTTCTTCGACCACTGATCCTTGAGCAAACGAGGGTATCGTGCAGCCATTCTCGTCGAGCTGATTATCCGACAATCAGCGAATGCTTGAGCACCGAATACGTGATCTGAATGAATGTGGGTGAGAACAACATCCGTTATTGGAATTCCCGCCTGTTTCTCCACAAGTTGACGGAAGCTGGCCGCACTTGGGGGAGAGATGGTGGTGTCAACAACTACGACTCGATCCTCAAGGCGGACGCAACCCACATTGCCTACTGTGGAGCCATCTGTGACCGCCCAAGCCGATGGACTAATCCTCTGCAGGTTCACTGACTCAACTCCTTGGGCCTGTAGTTCGGTATGGCTGTCAAGCGGGATAAGGTTGGGAACCACTCAGAACTGGTTTGTCACCATGAGATCTCAGGTAGTAAGAGGGCACTTTGGCCTTCTTTTAGCGGCTGTTCACTCCCAGGTGAAGCGCCCGTCTTTCTGGATGACGTGTCCGTCAACACGGATCTCCCCTGGGACCAGCCTCTTAATCATATCCCAATGGATCGAGCTCTCATTCACTCCCTTGCAATTCTTGAAGGCCCTACCGATAGCGAGATGGATGGTTTCCGCCATCTTCTCGTCGAACAGGATGTTCCGCGTGTAGCGGTCTATTCCTCTGTTTGTGCCGATCCCCAGCTCTCCAAGCCTTTTTGAGCCAGAGTCTGTCTCGATCATCGTTTTCAGCAAGTCCTCGTTTTTGCCCGCCGAGGAGTCTGCAATCTCTCCATCTTCAAAGCGCAACCAGATGTCCCTCACCTCTTTTCCGTATGCAACGGAGGGGACGTCGAAGTAGACCTCACCCTGTGCAGAGTCCTCTAGGGGGGATGTGTAGACCTCCCCGCCTGGCAGGTTCTGTGTGCCGTCGCTGATGACGGCCACTCTGCCCTCAATGGCTAAGCTGAGATCCGTCCTCTCTCCAACTATTCGGACCTCCTTCCCAGCGTCGAGTACGTCCTTGAGCCTTTTCATCGCGTGGGCTTCCTGTTCCCAGTTCCTCAAGACAGCTGAATACGTGAAGTCTTCGTACTCGTGGAGGGACATCTCCGCTTCTTGGGCATAGCTTGGACTGGGATACTGGGTGAGACACCACCGCTTTTCGAGGTACTCATCAGAGATGGGTTTCGTAGTGCGGGATCTCTGACTGATCTTCTCTGGCTCGGTAGTGGACAGGTATCTTGTGGTCTCCTCGCCTCGAATGCTGACGACGACGTCGGACGCCTTCACTAGCTCGTAGTAGTGTTGAGGGAAAACCTCTAGGAACCTTTCTGGAGTGACTTCGAAGTATCCCCTCACCGCCTCCGTAGGAGTCGTGATGATTAGGGGGCTTGCCCCTTTGCTGGCGGCCAACTTGTACACTTCGATTGCGAGGGGTTTGCCAAAGTCGCTGTACGTTATCAGAAGGTTGTCTCCCTCTCTGACCTTGGTGGAGTAGTCTACGATGATTCTCGCGTGTTTCTCAATCCTGGGATCCATTTCTTGGGAAATAGAGCGTTGGTGTTGAGATTAAGCACTGTCCCTACTTGCAGGACCAAGAATTGTGGAGGGTTTGAACGCAGGAGCGAAAACGCCAAGAAGATGAAAGCTCAAAAAGGACTCTTTGGGCTTCTTTGCTCATAAAGAAGGCGAAGCAGCCGCAAAACGCCAATTCAAGCTAGAGGAGAGGGATAGGTGGATAAGCTCCCTTCAAATCCTCTTTATCCCCGAGGAAACCTTTGCCGACCCCGAAATCTGCTGCAGATCAATCTTGTCTCAGCGAGATGTAGAAGACATAGAAAGTTCTTCCTGCCTCCTCTAAGTCGCAGCCCACAACTGATCTCATAGCAGCCCGTCTCTTCAGCAGATGTCCAGGTTTGCACTACTCTTAGCGAGGAGGAAGCTCTTTGAGGTCAGAGCGAGCTGTTTATATCTCATGAGGGCAGACCAGAGTGCAGACAACCAAGGAGCCTTTCTGAGCGACAGACTTTCTACGGTCAGTTTCTTCTCACTGGGTTTTTTGGGTTGCACAGATGAACAGGAGGTGAAAGCATGACAGAAGGTACAGTTAAGAGATGGCTTGACATGAGAGGCTTCGGCTTCATCGAGACCGATGAGTACGAGAAGGACGTCTTCGTCCACCACGAAGCCGTTAAGGGCAAGAGCTCGCTGAGAGAGGGAGAGAGAGTCAGGTTCGACGTCGAGGAGGGTGACAGAGGACCGAAAGCCATCAACGTCGAGGTTATCAGCTAGCCAGGCCCGCCAGACATCCCGCTAGGACAACCTAGCGGGAGTCGATGGCCCCATTTCCTTTTTTCTCCTTCACCTGTTTTTCTTCAGTTTCCGAGTGCTTGGCTACGAGGATCAAGATCCCGACTAGACAAACTCTGAAGAAGGAAGATCTCCAAATCATGTTTCCTAACAAAGAATGGGCTCTTTCTAGGGGAATTCAGCGGGGAAGACTCCGTTTCGTGAGTTTAAGGCTAGGTCTTGACAAAAAGAAAGGTGGGAGAGAGGATTACTCCTCCTAGAAAGAGGAAGGTGACAGTCGATGTACCTACAGAAAGGTGGCATTCCAGTAGCGTATGGAGTGAATCCAGAGACATTCGGAGAGCTGTTCTAGACAGATACAACGAACTGTGGACTCGGCTGGGGCAAGTCGAGCTGGAGACAGGTGTAGGAAGATTGAAAGAGAGCCATCTCAGCTAAGGTCGGTCAGGCCATGGACCGCATTGGGCCTAATTTGAGGGAGGGAGACGATTGAGTCTCTGGAATTGGCATCAAGGAGAGCTAGTTTAGATGAGCAGCAAAGCTGAGAAGGATAAACTGTGGATGGCGAAGAAGGCAGGTTGGTTGGGGATGATCGTCTCTGATCCTATGAGGAGGCGTGTTCTACAAGAGTTGGTTCGTGGCGCTGCAACCCCAAGGGTGATGGCGGGAACTCTGGGCACTACTGTGACATCGGCGGCTAGACTTCTCCGTTTTCTGGAATCACAGCACATAGTGGTAAGGAACAACCCAACAGATGCGATGGCGTTTGTCCGAGGTGGAGCGAACTATGAGTTGAGTCGAGACGGGCTCCGCGTAATCGAATACATGCAGCAGGAAGGGCAGGGTTAGAATGACTCTGCCCTCTCCGAACGAAGCATAAACGACTTCTCTGATCTCATGGCAGTCTGAATCTAGCTCCTCTGCAGGTTCCTCTAGAGAATCCGCCTTCGTGTATGTTCTGGAAAGTCTTTCTGATGTTACCTTCGATTTCAGAGATCTCAAAGGTCTCGGAGAATGCTCTGATTGAAGCAATTAGGAAGCTGGAGGGAGATCCAACCCAGCATAGTCCTCAGACATGGAGGAGAGGGATGGCTGGAAGCCCTTGTTCAAAACCCTCGTGTTATTCGAGTAAGATGACCTTAACAAGACACAGGATCTGAAAAGAGGAGAGGCTACTCTGCAAGGACATGATCAATAGAAACACACAATACATTCGCTATTCAATTTGCTCTGGAGATTAGAGTCTTGTCGCGTGAGGAGACAGCTGGACTAGACCGCGCTAGGAGTCTACTGGGGGTTAGGTGGCGTTGTAGGCATCCTTCTTTTCTGGGTCGTGATCTTCGTCCTCGGCTTCATTGACCCAGAGTATAGTCACATCGACCACGCCATCAGCATAACTGCCGCTAAAGGTTTCCCCTACTCAACCTTAGGTCGGCTCAACTTCATCCTGTTCGGTCTCCTAATTGTAGGCTTCGCAGTCGGGCTACATATGGCGACTGCTAGCGGCTTCGCTTCTAAAGCCACAACCGTTTTCCTGGTGATACACGGGGGTGG
>JAUWBL010000060.1 GCA_030601715.1 Candidatus Geothermarchaeota archaeon
CAACGGATAGCCTAGACAGCGTCAGCGTATCGCCGGGGGCTGTCTCTGTCTCCATTCCTCTGACCGCGAAGGAGACGGTCCACGCCTAGGGTCTCGGACTATCTTCAGATTGTGATGCCCGGAGGGAGGACTCCTAGAAGGCTCATAATCCTCTGTCCCCTGAAACCTAGCATAGACTTCAACTGTGGTGTCTAGGGGGTCCGTGGGCCTTGCAAGCCACCGTATGGCGAATCTCCCCTTCGAATCTGTGGTGCCAGACGCCAACAAGTCATCGGACTCTACGTCGCTGTCCATAACCTCAACGGTGAGTCCATCGACCCCGTGCTCAGTGTCGCCTCTAAGGAGGCTGCCGGTGAACGTCATCACTGTCGCCTCCGTCACAGTTTCGGGAGGGTCGTCCAAGGTCAGCAACGTTGCTACCCTAGATTCTGCACCTTTGGCATTCATCGTCAAACAGGGAAACTGCGTCAAGCACTTAAAGGCGACCCGCGTTGAGTTCGCGTCTCTCGGTAGAGGGTCTCAAGTAATCCATAAGAGCATGCCGGGGTTGCTGCTATCCGTGTTCTCCTAGTGGCTCACTCCCTCCTCGATGAGTCGGCGAAGCACACCCTTTGAAAATGCCTAGCCTCTCAAGGGTTCGGGCCACCCTCTCCTCGACTCGCTGGTTCAGGGTTGAAGCAGGCATGGAGAAGGCGAGTCAGCATCACCTCGCCAGATGTGGCAAGCAATCGCTAGGCTTCTTTGCCGAGGAGGAGGTCGAGCAGTTTTTTCTGGTCTATCTCGGCCTTGGTTCTCCATCCCAGATAGAGGATCTTGTCTTTGTCCTCCGCGAGGTAGCCCCGCCTGACGAATCTGCCGAGGTTGTAGTCGACCTTCCACTCGGGGAACTTCCTCCTGAGCATCTCCTCCACCTCGCTTCTGGGCGCCTTACCCCGCCTCGACAGGATGTAGGTCAAGGTCGCCGACAGAGCTCCAAGGTCGTCGACCCTCCAGCCCATCGCCTTTGCCTCGGACATGGTGGGAGCCTCTCTCATCGTGACGTAGAACCTCGACCGGCTTGGTCCCTCCGCCTCCTCTCCCTCTCCGCCTTCGGAGACTATCTTCACAGTCAGATCCAGATCCTTCAGCTCAGCGTCCAGGAGCTGGATGACCTCTCGATACCTCGGGCCTAGGAGCCTTCTGAGCTCCCATCCCTTCACGCCCGGATCCATGTGATGCTTGAAGAGCAGGAGGTGGGCAGCTCTCTTCACCTTTCTCCGGAGGCTGACCGTGTCGTCACTCATAGACCCTCTCCAGTCCCTCACGAGTCAGAGCGATGGAGACTGACTCGGTCCCCAAGTCTTTCATGGACAATTTCTCAGGGAAGGGCTTAAGCAAGACCTCTTCTTCCAGAGGGGAGGCCCTGATGGTCGCGTAGCCTAGGCTGCACAGGTGGCTAACCACGTAGGCCCGGAGCACGGTGTCTTCGTAGGCTTCGGCGCGAATGAAATCCCAGTATGACATTCCGTCCTCGCCCGCTCTCTCAAGAAGCTCCCCCCAGAGTAGGGAGATCCACTCCTCGAACGTGCGTCCCTTCATCAACCCCATTCTGTCCAAGTCTTCCCTCGTCAGCGCCCCCGTCTCTGCATAGTCCGCGCCTAGTTCACTGATCCTCTGATCTCTGTCTGGGAGGCTGAGCCAGTACTCTGTTGCTTCCCTAAGCCTAGGGCCGGTGAGTTGCTCCTTCTCAGTGACGGGGTGCATCGAGTGGACGAGGATCTCCGCTAGTGCGACGGGGTCTAGCGAGTCGATCCTCACCAGCGTGAGGACGGGGTCGATGTAGAGCAGGGATGACCTGTGCTCTATCCACTCCTCCTGCATGGCCACTATGTCAGACAGACCTAGAACAGCCAACAGATCCATGCGAAGCGCCTTGAGATCCTTGGCTTTCCTCAGAAAGGGTCTGATCCTGTCGAACAGATCGATGACGTTGACGTCGAAGGGATCTAGGCTTCTCTGCCTGACGATCCTGGCTAGGTCGACTACCCTCTCCAATACCTCGCCTTCGCGCTTCTTGGGCCGAGGGAGGTCACTCAAGTACGTCCACCTTGGACGATCCCGCAACGTTCTGGACGACTATGACGTGAGAGTCTTCCCTAAGGTTCGTAAGCTGACCAGGTGTGATCACGAGGTACTGGGACGAGTCGCCTTGAAACGAGTTCATGAGCTGATCCATGATCACCTCTCTGTTTAGCGGGTCCATGTGAACGTCGAACTCGTCTATCGCCCTCACCGGAGACTTGACGTGTCTCTGCAGCGATAGCAAGAGGCACATGACAGCTGTGGTCCGTTCACCGCCGCTTTGGGTGTAGGCATCTAGAATCTCGGGCTCCGCCCCCTTGAAGCCAACCAGTATCTCCAAACCGGCCTCGTCGGCGTCGTTCGCATTGGAGAGCCTGACGTCGCCGGTGGCGTTCACACCATCCAGCATCTCCCCATAGGACACGCGGATCTCGCTCAGCAACTCCGAGACGTTTCGCTTCCACAGGATCTCTCTCTCACGGAGCTCCTCCAAGGCCCTGTTGCGGTTCCTTGTGGCTATCGCAGCTCTTTCCTGGAGAACCTCTAGCTGTTCCCTGTAGGTCGTGTACATCCTCTCCACATCGGAGGACACATCCGAGAGGCTTTCCAACCTCGCCTTCGTCATCCTTAGATCCTCTAGGATTTCGCTTGGCAGCCTGCCTGTATCCACCCTTTGTCCGTAAGCCTCGGCCTCCCTCACGAACTCCCGAAGCTCAGCCTTGAGTCTGCGCACCCGGCGTCGGAGGCTGATGGCCTCCTTCTCCCTGAACTCTCGCCGGAGTTCCAGGACCGCTTTCCTGACCCTTGAGTCGACGAATTCCTCCAGGAAAGTCTCCGCCCCAGCCTTCGCTCTGGTAATGTCGGTCTTCGTCTCCTCTATCTCTCCTGCCGTCTGCTTGGCTTCCTCCTCCAGAGTCTTCGCTTTGTCTCCGGAAGTTTCCGCTGGAAGCGAAGAGTCGGGGTTTGCGTGTGTGGTGCTTTCTTTCAGCAGTTCGAGCCGTGTCGCGAGGCTGGAGTCTCGTCTCTCTAGGGTTATCCGCTTCACGTATGCCTCGTCTACGGACTGCTGCGCTCGCCTCAGCCTGAGCCGATTCTCTTCGATCTCCCCTCCGGTCTCCTCGATGCCGAGGCTGAGAGATTCTATGTCGGAAGTGATTCTGTTCAGCTGGTCCTCCAGGTCTCCGGCTTGTCTCTCCAGCCGGATGCACCTGGCCCAGGCGTGCTCCCGCTCCAGCTCGCCTCTTCTCTTTTTGTAATTCTTCTTGCGGAGGTACCTTTCGTATTTCTCTGACCAGTAGTCCAGCGTCTCGTGCGCCCTTTCCATAAGGCTTTCAGTCGCTTCCTTCTCACTCAGGACGTGGGAGAGCCTTTCCCGGGCTTCTACGATGCCTTCCCTGTACCCTCCCAATCCCACCGCCTCCTCCACCATCCGGAGCTTCTCTCGGGGCTCCACGACGCTGAAGTTTTCGATCATGTTCTGGTGCATGACTATGAGCATGTTGTCCGGGTCGATCCCCATACGGGAGAGCATCGCCTCGACCTCGGCCTTGCTGACCGTCCTGAAGTCGGCTTCGCACCAGTAGGTTCCGTCCTTCTTCATGTATCGGGAGAGGTGCAACTCGTCGGAACGGACGCTGGGTATTGGCTTGGTGCCGTTCCTCCTCTTGTTGTTTAGAACCACCGTAACCCTAGCTATGTCCTCTCCTCGACGAATGAGGTCGCTCAGCCTCCTGGA
This sequence comes from Candidatus Geothermarchaeota archaeon, assembly GCA_030601715.1. GTDB lineage: Archaea > Thermoproteota > Nitrososphaeria > Geothermarchaeales > JAUWBL01 > JAUWBL01. The sequence continues at coordinate 3,797 of JAUWBL010000060.1, forward strand.
GCGCTCTGTGTAGGTCTGGCCGAGGGCCACGGCTAGGGCGAGAAGTATGGAAGACTTTCCGGAGCCGTTGGGCCCGCAGATCATGTTCAATCCCGCGGCCAAGGGAATCCTGGCGTAGCGGTACGACATGAAGTTCTCTAGTATTATCTCTTTGACGATGGGGCCCGGCGGGGAGGTCTCCGTCATGATTCCAACTATTTACCTGACTTGGTTCAATTATCTCTGTCCGTACTTCGGGTCGGCTCTCATACGCCTCGTTTCGATGGATGGTGGTTTGGGGATGGTTCTCGCCGGCAAGCTGTTCAAGCTCTCCGAATACCTGGACATCGACTCCGTGGCTGGCAGGCTGAGGGGTTTTCGGAGGGAGGAGTTCGTGGACATCGAGGGCCATGAGTTCAAGCCGGTTACGGAAATAGTGGACCTGAGGATCGGTGAAGGTAGGCTTTTCGGCGTCTTTTCGGAAGACTTGATATTCACGACGATCTTTCGGGGGGAGGTGGTGCCGGTGCCGACGACGAGGGAGGCTCCGTTCGTCTTCAGCCCCCACCCGCTTCAGGAGGAGACGATGGTCTTCATCCTCGATAAGAAGGCGAGGGCGAACAACATCGCCAACAAGCTGAGCCAGGTGCTCTTCATAGAGGGCGGCCGGATACTGGAGGCTCGCATAACCCACGAGACCCTGAAGACGCTGCACGAGAGCAACCCCGAGGCCACCAGGATCACCTTCTTCGACGACGTGGACCTGCCGAACATTGACAAGCTCTCCCTGTACGGGGCGGGGCTGGCCGACACCTCCCTGTACAGCGACTACCTGAAGCACGGCAAGATCTGGTACGTCGTTTACGAGTCTCAGAAGCAGGATTTCACGGTCGGCATCACCAGAAACTGCGTCGTCACCGTGTTCAGCAAGGCGGAGCAGGGGCAGATCTTCGAGTTCGTTCTTGAGGAACTCGTTCCCCTGGTCGAGCTGGCTCCGAAGGAAGAGTAACCCCTATCGTGGGATTCTACGGCTCGAAGCGCAGGCGAGGCCCTTTCAAGCCTTTGCTAGGGCCTGATCCAGGTCCTGGATTATGTCTTCGGCGTCTTCGATGCCGACCGACAGCCTGATTAGCCCGTCTGTTATGCCCCTCTTGAGCCTCATCTCCTCCGGGATCGAGCCGTGGGTCATCGTCGCGGGATGAGTCACCATGGTTTCCGTTGCGCCCAGGCTCTCGGCTAGGGAGCAGAGCTTCAGGCTCCTCAGGAATCTCTTCGCTGCGCTGAAGCCGCCCTCTGGCTCAAACGACATGATTCCACCGAAGCCGCCTATTCTGGTGGCCAGCGAGTGCTGTGGATGGCTTTCCAGACCGGGGTAGATCACTCTTTCGACCTTTGGATGGGACTCCAGGAAGCGGGCGACTCTGAGGGCGTTGTCGTTGTGTCTCCGCATCCTGAGGTGCAGGGTCTTTATTCCCAGGATGGTGAGCCAGCAGTCGAGGGGGCCGGGAACCGCCCCCACCGAGTTCTGGATGAATCTCAGGTCTTCGTGGATCTTCTCGTCATCCGTAACCGCCGCACCGCCTATGACCTGGTTGTGGCCGCTGAGGTACTTGGTTGTGCTGTGGATGACCACATCGACTCCTAGCTCCAGGGGCCGCAGGAAGTACGGAGTGAACATCGTCGTGTCGGCGACCAGCATCACTGAGAACTCTTTCGCCAATTCAGAGACGGCCTCGATGTCCGTGATCTTGAGCAGGGGGTTGCTGGGGGACTCTATCCACATCATCCTTGTGTTGTTCTTGAGGGCTCTTTCGATGCTAGGGAGGTTCGTCGTGTCGACGAAGGTGAAGCTCAGGCCGTACTTCCTCAGGACCTGTTGGAAGAGCCTGTAGGTTCCTCCATACACGTCGTCAGAGACCACCACGTGGTCGCCTTGCTTCAGCAGGTGCAGAGTTGCCGAGATGGCGGCCATCCCGGAGGCGAAGGCTACGCCGAACCGGCCTCCCTCCAGCTCCGCGATGTTCCTTTCGAGGGTCTCCCTCGTCGGGTTGGTGGTGCGGGAATAGTCGTACCCCCGGCCCTTCCCTAGTTCTTCCAGCACGTAGGTGGCCGTCTGATAGATCGGAGTAACTATCGCCCCTGTGGTTGGATCGGGGCGCTGGCCTCCCCGAACCGCCTTGGTCGCGAAACCCATCTTCTTCATCCTGCCCATACCCCTTCACCTTCTCACTCTATGAGTCCTTGCTCCCTCATCCATTCGTCGGAGTAGAGCGTGCTGAGGTAGTTCTTCCCCGTGTCGGGGAGTATCACCACCAGCGTCTTCTCCTTGTCCAGATCCCTTGCGACCTCCAAGGTGGCGTAGACCGCGGCTCCCGAGGAGCTGCCTACGAGCAGGCCTTCTTCACGGGCTAGGCGGCGGGCCATGAGGAACGCGTCTCGGTCGGTGACGGTCACTACCTGGTCGACGACGCCGAGGTCGAGGGTTTCGGGCATGAAGTCCTCCCCGATGCCCTCGGTCTTGTAGGTGTGGGTCTCCCTTTTTGTTCCGTAGAACTCGTGGCGGAACAGGGAGCCCTCGGGGTCGACGCCCACCACCCTGACATCCTTCTTCTCTTTGAGGAATCGTGCCGCGCCCGTCGCCGTTCCCCCCGTCCCCATTCCTACGACGAGGACGTCTATCCGTCCTTCGGTCTGTTCCCATATCTCGGGTCCCGTGGTCTCGTAGTGTGTCTTCGGATTGGC
>JAUWBL010000076.1 GCA_030601715.1 Candidatus Geothermarchaeota archaeon
CTGTCGCCGGCTTTGTCACGTACTTGGCCGGATATGAGGTGCTGTTCAATTTCAACCTATGGTCGTCCCTGATGGCTAGCTGCTTTTCACGTGTAGCCGCAGGCGCTGCCTTCTCGCCTTGGGAAATCTGTAACCCCGATACTATGGTCAACCCCTATCCCACCCCAGACACTGCTTGGAACCTGGTCTTCGCGACTAAGATGTACACCGCGATCTTCTTTGTGGCCCTCTTAGCCTTCATCTACCTTTGGAGAGCCCAACGTTCCCCGTAGACCAACATGTTGTAAAGGAAAACCAGGGAAACGACCAGAAGAACGCCGAACAGCACCATCAGCAGAATGCCCTCGACAGAAAGACCATGAGTCGCCGGCGTGACCCCTAAGAGGACGAGGATGTTGAAGGAAAACACAAGTGCCACTGCGATCCGCAGGTATCTTAGGGCCCAGATGGCTACTGCAGACCTCATCATCAGGCCTACCAGAATAGCGAAAAGCCCCACGAATCCGTATTCGAAATAGGAAAAGGCTATGCTGAGATAGATAGCCAGATGGAAGGCTCCAACGAAGTACATGTAGCCTTCCTGCACCCGAGGACTTCTCAAACGAGTTAGCAGTGACATCTCATGACCGTCCGGGCTGTTTCCTGCACGGTATGGTCGCCCAGATTCTATTATAAGTCTTGTTCGAATCTGATATGCGTCGTCAGGGAGGGATCTCTCCTTTTATGGGGGACCTGCCCGTAAACACATGACTCCGCATGAAGCCGCCGGAGATGCCTGTCTTTTCGAGAGGCAAGTTCACCGATTCTGACCTAACCTTGGAGGAGGCAGAGTTCGGGCTTTTCGGCAGTCCCTACGACGGGAGATCGACCGGGCGAAGGGCAGCCCTTCGTGCTCCAGATATGTTCCGATATTTCTCCTCCGAACTGGAGACAACCAGCCTAAGATTCAGGGTTGACTACAGGAGGCTACGCATATGCGACTTGGGGGACGTCGTTGGAATGGACTTCGACACTCTGTTCGAAGAGACGAAATCCGTTGTCGGGACAATTGCCGATCAGGATAGAATTCCTGTCATGCTCGGAGGAGAGCACACAATGACATGGGCAGCCGTTGAAGAGATCCATCCAAAACTTCTCGTGGTATTCGACGCTCATCTAGATATGAGGGACTCATACTTGGGTGAGTCCACATCTCACACAACCTTCCTCAGAAGAATCGCCGAGGCAAACCCAGACATCGATATCTTGCACATTGGCTTCAGGGCGGGAGAAGTAGAGGAGATACTCTATGCCCGGGAAAGAAACGTAACGATCCTACCATCAAGTATGCTCGTCCGTGACGACCTCGCGCGAACCTCAATCGAAGAGAGAATGCCGAGTCGGGAATGCCTATATATATCCGTTGACTTGGACGTTATGGATCCGGCTTACATGGAAGCGGTGTCAAACCCCGAACCCGGGGGAATAGGGCCAGACACCTTGTTCTCTGTCTTTGAGTTGCTGATCAAGAGCGATGTGATCGGTTTCGATGTGATGGAGCTCTCTCCGAGCTCTGAGTGGTCTCCTTCACATTACCTGGCTGCAAAGACGGTTCTCGAGTTGATGTCCGCTGTTTCCAAGGACACGAAGACGAAGTTGGACGAGAAGCTATTCTATTGGGGTTCATAGCGCTGTGCAATGGGGGATTCGATCGCCGAACCCAATTTAATCCAAACCGTCCACTATCTTGTGAATGCTTCTGCGGAACCCTGCCGTCGGAAGACTAGTCGCTGAAGGTTTTCCGCTCTTCATGCAACACCTATCGGGCACCAAAGGCGTAGACACTGATACATCAAGGGAAATGATAGCGGATGTGAGTCACAACGGCGGACGGGATGTCTTTCTGGTGTCCGCAGACTATGATGGTGACCGCCGGAAAGTCTACCTCAAGTTCTACGATCCGAGGACCGAGGAAATCCGTCTGTGGTACGACGATACAGGCCACCTGCCGTATTGCTACAGTAGAGAACCCAAAGAGAAGCTGATGAGAAACCCCCACATCAAGGGTAACAAGAGTGTTCTCAGACTAGAGAAGGAGCGCAAGATCGATGCCCTTAGGGACAAGAAGATCTGGGTGACAAAGATCTCCGCGACAGACCCGCTAGCGATTGGGGGGACAGGCTTTTCGCTTCGGGAGAAGATCGACGTCTGGGAGGCAGACATCAAGTACTACGTCAACTACTTGTTCGACCGCGACCTGCAGGTTGGGAGAGCCTACAAACTCATCGATGGGAAGATCACGGGCTCGACTATTTACATAGACCAGCATCTTCAACAAATCGCGTCTGATGCGATGCAGGACATGAACGAAGATGAGAAAGCTGCGTTCAACCAGTGGGTGGAGATCCTGGCGGCGGACATTCCAAGCTTCAGGCGGGTGGCGTTCGATCTTGAGATCTACACGGAAGAACGGAACCGAATTCCCATGGCAACGCACGCATCGGACCCCATCGTGTCCGTATCCTTCTGTGGATCGGACGGTCTGAGAACGGTCCTTCTCTACGACAGGGAGGGAGATATCGAGAAAGACCAATTTCATGGTACAGAGTTTGACGTCGAGATCTTTCGAGACGAGAAGAAACTTGTGACGTCGGCCCTCGAGATACTCCGTAGGTATCCTTTCGTGGTAACATTCAACGGGGACAGCTTCGACTTACCATACTTCTATCGTCGTTGCATTAACCTCGGCATCCCCAGAAAGCAGCTACCGTTCAAGATAGGGCGTCGAGATGCCCGCATAGAGTGGGGAGTTCACATAGATCTGTATCGGTTTTTCTTCAACAGATCCATCAAGGGCTACGCGTTCGGAGACAAGTACGACGTTATATCGCTGAACGAGATCTCGGAAAATCTTCTTGGCCGGGGGAAGATCATCTTGGATGATCACCTTTCAGCCGTTGGTCCACGCCTGCTGGTGGAGTATTCCTTTCGGGACAGCGAGCTAACGTACGAGCTCACATCGTTCGGCGAGGACCTAGTCATGCGGCTCATCACGACGATAGCTAGGGTTAGCAACATGACTCTTGACGATGTCTGCAGGTTGTCGGTCCTGAACTGGATCAAGAACAGGGTGATCCAGGTCCACAGGAATCGGGGCTACTTGGTTCCGCTGAAGGAGGAGATCAAGAGGAAGGGGGGGCAGAGATACACCAAGCCCGTCACGAAAGGAAAGAAGTACGTTGGTGCGATAGTCGTCAAGCCAGAGGTCGGTGTGCATTTTGATGTCTGCGTTGTTGATTTCTCGTCCCTGTATCCGAGCATCATGAAGGAGTACAACATTTCGTACGAAAGCGTAAACTGTCCACACAAGGAGTGTAGGGGGACCACCGTTCCCGGAACAGGTCACTGGGTTTGTACCCTGAAGAGAGGAATGGTGAGCGAGCTGGTTGGAAACATTCGGGATGTCAGAGTTAAGGTCTTCAAGCACATGGCCAGATCCGAGGCTTTGGACGATGAAACGAGGGAATTCTACAACGTGATCCAGCAGGCCTTGAAGGTCGTCCTGAACGCTAGCTACGGAGTTTTCGGTTCGGAGCAGTTTCCCTTCTACTATCTTCCGGCAGCGGAGAGCGTGACGATGTATGGTCGACACGTGATACAGGACACCCTAGCTCACTGTGAGGCTCAGGGGATGAAGGTCATCTACGGCGACACTGACAGCCTCTTCCTTCAACGTCCCGAGGAAGAGCAGATAGCCGATCTGGCTGAGTGGGTGGAGAAGAATCACAGGCTAGACCTGGAGATTGACAAGATATATAGATACGTCGCCTTCAGCTCAAGGAAGAAGAACTACTTCGGCGTCACCGAGTCGGGAACTGTGGATGTCAAAGGACTCGTCGGCAAGAAGAAGAATACGCCTCAGCTGATCCGGGCCGCTTTCAGACGAGTGTTGGATCGCTTGAGGGAGGTTCAAACAGTGGATGATTTCGAGGAAGCAAGGAAGGATGTTCAGGGCATGGTGCGCGAGGCTGAGGAGAAGATCCTAAGAGGAGATTTCGAGAAGGAGGAGCTGGCGATCTCGACCACTCTCGGCAAGGCGTTGGCAGCGTATACAAAGACAACTCCCCAGCATGTCAAGGTCGCTAGGCTGCTCGAGAGGGAAGAGAACAGACACGTCGTTGCTGGGGAGAGGATGATCTACTTGAAGACGACCACGAAGCCTGGCGTCAAGCCCGTGGAATACTGTAACAAGGAGGAAATAGATGTGCCAAAGTATGTCGAGCTACTTCGATCTACCTTCGAACAACTCTTGGACGCCATCGGGCTAACCCTTGAAAGAGAAGCGCCACAGTATTCGTCCCTCGAGAGCTTCATGTAAACGGCCTCTCATCCCCACCTCCACCTCTCCAGTCTTCTCTCCTCACGGGTCAGCTTCTTCAGTTCCCTCCAGTGAATCTTGCAGAGGTAGACGCGTCTCCCTTCCTTGGCCAACTCGAGATGGGAGGCCTTCACTCTACTCATCGACAACGACCGAGAGCTAGGGTTTTCACAGCCCTTGACTGAGCATCCGATCCCCTTCGCAACTCTTCCCAAGCCGTAGCTCTCCTAGAAACCTATTCAGTCGACTTATAATAGAAGGCAGGACTTCCGGTGTTGCCGGTGCGGCCGTTGGTTCTTGAGGGGTTCAGGACCCATTTCTTGGCCCTGCTTGAGGGAATTGCCAAAAGGTTGGCACCCATGGGAATCACAGCGACCCATATGACTGTACTGGCTCTTGCACTCTCAGTCGTTTCAGGCATGCTACTGTGGGCCAAGCCCACCGATGCAATGTCTCTGCTGGCCGCCGCCACACTGTTTGCTGCATCGTCGACGATGGACGCCATAGACGGCACCTTGGCGAGACTGCAAGGGGAGGAGACACGGTTTGGAGCCTTCGTCGACTCATATGCTGACAGGATCGCTGAGATAGTGCTCGTTTCCGGCCTAATGTTGGGCGGCTACAGCAATCTTCTTGCCGGAGTCCTTTTCCTGTCGACATCGCTGTTGATTAGCTACGCGAGAGCGAGAGCGGAGGCTTTGGCAGTAGACATGGCTGGAATTGGTCTGATGGAGCGAGCGGAGAGGCTGATACTGCTGATCATAGGGATGTTGATGTGGTCGCTTGACAGCCGTTCGTTGGACATAATTCTGTTGGCCGGGTCTCTGCTCAACATCGTAACAGTGCTGCAGAGGTCCTACCACGTGTGGCGAGTCCTTGGCAGAGAGGCCTAGTGTGAGGCCAGGCTGGCCACGAGAACGTCTTGAAACACTCTTCTTGTGTCCCCCATGACGTCTACGTCAAGATCGCTTACGTGCACAAGGATTGGAAGAGACGAGACGACCCACCCTATGGCCAGGCAGCTGCCTGTCGGCAGCTCCCTCGCTATGCTCTTTACTGTGGTCCCGTCGATGTCCGATATGCTGGAGACCATCTCGAGGTCTCTTTCGTTCTTGAAGCAAAACAGGAAAATGTTGTCGAGCTGTCTGAAGACGCGGTGGTCAAGCGCATCTGGCTGATTGGTCACGAAGATGACGAAGAGACCGAAGTGCCTCATCCTAGTTGTGAGGTCCCCCCAGTAGGTATCACGAATGTATGTGTGGGCTTCCTCGGCGAAGAGGAAGAGGGGTGGTATGTGCCTTCTCTCAGCTAGCGACACGAGCTTACTCAGTATGACCTCAACGAGCAACTTCTTTCCCACCGAGCTCAGGTCGCGGATGACGAGTACAGAAACCTGCCCCGGTCTTACGAGAGATTCGACAGTCGTTGAATAAGACTTGTCGTCCGTTATGAATGGACACGACCCTAGCGACATGAGCCTGGAAACTATGGCGTCCTTCACCAGCATGTTTGAGACCGAGTGACTAGCCAGCCTTTCCAGGCGAGTCAGGCTAGGCAC
>JAUWBL010000092.1 GCA_030601715.1 Candidatus Geothermarchaeota archaeon
CGGACGACCTCTGTGCCTATGGCCTTGTTCCCCAGGATCGAATCCAACTCCGATGCTGCGAGCTGATCAGCTCTCTCGTCGTAGTCGAAGCGATCCGCGATTTCCCTATACTTTGGGTACCAGACCTCGAACCTCACCTGACGACTCCTCAACCCTGATCAGATTCTGGGTTAAAGATTGCAGGTTCCCCTAAACGTGCTTGATGACACGCACGCAGGGTCGAGCTCGCCTTGGAGGGATACCTGTGGGAAGCGGACGCCCAGTCAGGATCTCCGCGGCAATCAACGTCAGCCCCGAGTCCTTCTACAAGAAATCAGTGGCCACAACATCCAAGGAGATCGAAGCTATGGTCCTCTCCGCCACCGAGGAAGGAGCGGACCTCTTGGATGTCGGTGGAATGTCTTCTGCTCCATATCTGGACTCCTACGTCTCCGTTGGGGAGGAGACGGAGAGGGTCGTCGGCGCCATCCATCTCATGCGAGACTTGACCGACCTCCCGATATCGATAGACACACAGAGGGCTGCCGTCGCCCGAGCCGCGGTGAATGTGGGAGCGACGATCGTGAACGATGTTAGCGGTCTCCTGGCTGATCCCTCAATGGCCAAGGCTGTATCGGAGCTCGGTGTCTCTCTGATCATCACGGCGAGGGAGGTCACGCCCTATGAAGGTTCATCTCTGGAAGGCGTTATCATCGCCCTCAGAAAGAGCCTGGGGATCTGCAGGAGCAATGGAGTGGATCCTGACAAGGTGGTCGTGGATCCTGGGATCGGATTCTTCAGAGACGAGACAGTTCCTTGGTACCAACGCGACGTTGAGGTCCTAAGAGACCTGCGGGGGCTCGAGGACTTGGGAAGGCCGATACATTTGGGCCTCTCGAGGAAGTCGTTCATAGGAGAGCTCCTGAGCCAGAAGGATCCCGTTGAGAGGCTTCACGGCTCCCTTGCGGCTACGGCTATCGCCGTATACAACGGTGCGGATGTCATCAGGACCCACGATGTCAAGGAGACCTTCGAGGTCGTGCGTCTCTCAGAGCGAATAGCAGGTAGACGATACTAGGGTGCGCATGCATGTCTGATTGCATTGGTGGGCCCGCCGGGAATCGAACCCGGGACCTCCGGCTCTCCGTCGAAGGGCCCGCAGGCCGGCGCTCTATCCGGGCTGAGCTACGAGCCCGCCTTCACCCGATCCATCAGCTTCTGTGCTACTTGTTTTCGACCGAGGTCCATGATCAGAGGGCCCATCCTGGGTCCTTCGGATCGACCCAGAACCAGACGGTAGAGCACCTCGAAGAATCGCCTCGTGTCTAGCTGGTTCTTCCTCGCTGTCTCGAACACAAGATTCTGGATCTCATCTGCACTGGGCGCGCCCTCAACCTCGGAGGCAAAGACCTCAACGGCCTTCCTCATCTTTTCCGAGAGCTTGATGCTCCTTCGTGAAACCCTCCCTCTAACATCCTCGATCCACCGGGATGCGTAGCGAATCTTGCCCCTGCTGTCCTGAACATCTACCTCGGAGAAACCGTAGGACAGAAGCCTCGAATGAACGAACGCCTCTCTACGTTCTCTTGGAGCCACTTCCGCCAGGCTGAGTACAAGGGAGTAGGAGATCTCATCCTCCTTGACACCCCCGAGTCCGTACACGTATTCCAGCAGTCCTCTCATCTTCGACCGTTTTCTGGGGTTCTCTATCCTTTCTCTCCCAAAATACACATCCGTAAGGCGTTCCAGTTGCAGCATGGTCGCCTGAGTCGTGCTCAAGGTCAGCCTTCTCGTGCCCTTGAACCTTCTCAGCATGTAGAGAATGAGACTCTTCGGCGAAGCATAGCGAAGCCACACCTGGGGCGTGAACACGTTCCCCTCGGACTTCGAGATCTTGCCGCCCGTTGCATCCAAGAACATCTCGTACCTGAGATGCATGGGCGGTTCGAAGCCGAGAACCTCCCTGGACACCCAGTCGTTGACCCTCACCGAATCAGCGATGTCCTTGCCATAGGCCTCGAACCTCACGTCCTGTAAGGCCCAGCGGGCGGCGAACTCCACCTTCCAGCTGAGCTTTCCCCCGGCGCCGTCGATGCCAACCGACCCTACATGTCCACAGCCCTTGACAGCCTTCCTCCTGATGGTGACGCCTGTGCAAACGTAGGAGACCTCCCGCGCCTCCGAGTCGTAGCTGTTGCCTTCGGCTGTGTATATGCGGCCACACTCTTCGCACAGAGGGTAGTATGGAAGAACCCGGGTGAACTTCGTCTGACCGGTCAGCTCCTCGATCTTGGCGCCGATCGATTCCCAGCTTCTCAAGATCTTGTCGATGTACGGGGCGAGTTTCCCAGACTCGTAGGTCTCGTACCCTGACCTGTGAGCGTACTCGATGTCGCATCGGTCCAGAGCGTCCCTCAACAGCCAGGAGTTGTGGGCTCCATACGACTCGTGACAATCGAAGGGATCGGGGATGAAGCACACCGGCTTGAGCAGGTGTTCTTCCAGCCCGGCGGGCATGCCCGCTGGAACCTTTCTGAGTCCATCCATGTCATCGGAGAAGGCCACAGCCTCGGACCGAAAGCCCATGTCTCTCAGAGCGAGGGCGACTGCGTAGGATCTCACCGCGTCCGCCAAACTACCGACGTGCGGTATGCCTGACGCTCCGAGACCGCTCTCCGTCACGATGAGATCGGTGGATCGGCCCAGAGACCTCTCCCGACGAACGAGCGCGTCAGCAGCCTTGTCTATCCAGGTCCCTCTGCCTATCTCCGACGACATCACCAGTATACAGTTTCCAATGTGATTTTACGCTTGCCTCAGGATGCTGGAGGAACAGAACCTCTGGTGATGATATGCCTCGCTGGATCGGCATCTCTGGTCTCGTTCACATGAATAGTTCAACCGTACAACTGGGAGCGTCCTCCTGGAGATCTACCTCTACTGTCTCAACCAGAAGGAAACCTAGTTCGCCCGATGCCGAGGGTTCGCCAATGGCCATTGGGTCCTACTCGACTCGATCGAACTGTTTCATTACTTGAGGTATGAATCCAACGACTTCCTCAGACAGGAAGTGGAACCCATCCCTGCCATAAGCCAGGTCTCCAGCCGTACCGTTTATCCAGGATGCCACAGCCGCGGCCTCCAAGGGTGGGATGCCCTTCGAGAGGAGACCGGCTACGACTCCGCTTAGGACATCACCTGTCCCCCCCACCGTCATTCCGCAGTTCCCCGTCCTGTTCACCATGGTATTGTCCCCATCCGAGATCACGTCGATCGGCCCCTTCAGGAGGATCGTGAAGCCCATCTCCTTCGCCGCCTCCTCCACTCGACTGGTTCTGTCTCCGAGATCCTCCCCAACTTTCTCCCCGAACACCCTCAGAAACTCCCCGTCATGTGGCGTAGCCACAACCCTTAGCTGGGACACTCCCTCCAGGACCTCCCTCTGCAACGAATCTGCATCGAGAACCAGACCCAACTCTCTCTCAGCAACTCGACGTGCGAGGGCGGCTGTCTCTCTGGCCCGCCCTCTCCCTATGCCGGGACCGATCACGACCGAATCCACGACGATCTCCCTCCGCGCGATCAGCCTGGTCAGCTTGCGGACGCATCCAGTCGTAAGCTTCACATCCGGGAGCGGTATGACTATGAAGCTAGGCGACAGGGATCTTATTGCAGCTACGAGTGGCTTGGGAACAGCCAGGTAGACCAGATCTACACCGGTCCGGTACGCCGCCAAACCTGTGTAGATGGGGGCTCCATGGTAGAGCGGGCTTCCTCCGACCACAAGGACGCGTCCATTCTGTCCTTTGCGCGAGGCTTCTTTCCGCGCAGGCAGGACACCGCTCACATACTCGGTTGTGACCTCTGGGAGAGACATTTCAAGAGTTCTTGTCGGGTTCTCTGCAATTAACTTGACTGAAAACCAGCTTGGTGCTTCTCGAACAGCTCAGCGACAGAAATATGCGTGTACTGGTCTATCGTAGTTACGGCGTCTAACTTGAGGGAGGAGACCAAGGAACCCCAGGTCGGCATTACTACAAAGAAGTCGGAGAACTTCTCCGAGTGGTACACGGAGGTTGTGCTCAAATCAGAGCTCGCCGACTACTCCCCCGCAAGCGGGTTCATGGTCTTCCGACCGCGCTCCTACGCCATCTGGGAGAAGATCCAGGCCTTTTTCGACCGCGAGATCAAGAAAAGGGGGATTCAGAACGCCTACTTCCCTCTAGTCATCCCCGAGAGCCTCCTCAGGAAGGAGATGGAACACTTCGAGGGCTTCGTCCCCGAAGTCGCGTGGGTCACCATGACGGGGGACCGGGAGCTGGGAGAACGTCTGGCCATCCGCCCCACCTCCGAGACGATCATGTATCACTCATACGCGAAGTGGATCTCAAGCTACAAGGACCTCCCCCTGAGACTAAACCTTTGGAACAGCGTCGTCCGCATGGAGTTCGGTGATCCAAAGCTCTTCCTTCGCACCCGAGAATTCCTGTGGCAGGAGGGCCACTCCTGCTTCGCCACGAAAGGAGAGGCCGAAGAAGAGGTGACGGACATACTCAGCCTCTACGCAACGGTCGTCCAAGATCTTCTTGCGATACCGGTTCTAACGGGGAGGAAGTCGAGGCTGGAGAAGTTCGCAGGAGCCGAGTACACGATGACGCTCGAGTCGATCATGACGGACCTGAGAGTTCTACAGATGGGGACGTCCCACCATCTCGGCCGGAACTTCGCGAAGGTCTTCGACATCACGTTCAGCGACAAGGACGGAGAGAGGCGACACGTGTACCAGAACTCATGGGGCATCTCGACAAGGCTCTTGGGCGCTATGGTGATGGTTCACGGAGACGACAGGGGACTCGTGGTTCCCCCGAAAGTAGCAGACCCCAAAGTCGTGATCATCCCAATCTTCTACAGCGAAGAGGAGAAAACACTAGTCCACAGCGAGTGTAGGGCGATCCTCAACGAACTTGAGGGACACGGAATCGCCACCATTTACGATGATAGAGAGGACCGCACGCCTGGCTGGAAGTTCAATGAGTGGGAACTGAAAGGCGTCCCCGTGCGGCTGGAGGTGGGGCCGAGGGACATCGCGAAGGGCGAGGCCGTGCTGGTTCGCAGGGACACCTACGGAAAATCTGCTGTGAGCAGGGACGACCTGGCTACGTCGGTCGAGGAGACGCTCGATGCGATTCAAGCCTACCTCTTCGGG
>JAUWBL010000054.1 GCA_030601715.1 Candidatus Geothermarchaeota archaeon
AGCCATCATTCCCCTCCTCGAACTCAGGCAGCTCCTCGAGTTTCTGTCCTAGTGTCCTCTCCAATCTGCTGATGCGCTTATCCAAGTCGCTTTCTACTTTCTGGATCCGTCGCTCGATCTCAGGCATCACCACGTCTACGCCCATCTTTCCGAAGTGTTCACCGATGATCTTTCGGATCTTCTCCGTGAGGAGATCCCCCATCATGGCGCGTTTCTGTACGCTTATCAACGCCTCTTGGACGCTGGTGAGGTCCAGAGCAAGGTGTCTTTTGGCCACATCCTGGTAGAGCTGTCTTAGACCCTCGAACCCTCTATGCGCATCCAGCCAGTAGGTTCTATCAGACCAGGTTTTCCCTCCAGTTCAGGTGATGCGGGAGATGTCCGATCAGGTCGCGGTACATCCCCCTGGCCCTGCCGAAGCGTCTTAAAAGGGACCATGTAAGGGACTTCAACTCAATCAAGTATCTAGGTCTGTATCTAATCTCCGAAGAGAACTGCTTTTTGAACCTGTATATACTAGGAATCGAACACCCGCACAGGTCAACGTAGCGAGCTCCCTCGGTGAAAGCCTGTCGAAGGAAGTGACTTACCAGAAGCATGGAGGCTTGCTTTCGTAGATACCGCTCTAGAGTAGCCAGACTATACATGTAGTAGACGCCATCCGCGATCACCTGGAACAGAGAGGAGACAATCCTTCCAGAGTCGTATACGCAGAGAAAGCTACCTACGTTCTCGTCTACGAGCACGTCGTAGAACTCCTTGGGAATGGTTGCGGGGATCGTCTCCCACAGTTGCCGAAGGACAGGATAGGCCACGTCAACCGTGCCATCTCTCACCTTCAACCCGCTTGACTCCGCCTTCCGGACAGCCCACCTGACTTCCTTTGGCGGCGAATAATCCGGGAACGTTACGAGCGTCGGCCTAGGAGAAAGCTCTTGCGCCGTGGAGTCGTGCAGAAGACGATCGGACTTGAACTTTACAAAAACGGCTCCGTGCTTTCTGGCGGTCTCTTCTATGAGCTCTACGTCGGGGTCATCGATGAAGCCATTCCAAGGCGAACAGAAGGCGTATTTGATCCATTTCGCCTTTCCGATCCACATCCTCTCCCCGTAGACCGGGAGATCACCTCGAACAGTAGAGAAGGCACTCAAGAACGCATCGGAGACAAACACACTCATGCTGAACCGCCCCCATTCACCGGATGCTCTGCTCTCTCAGCTGATTCAAGCTGAAATCACTCTACTCTCTGCCGGCTACTCGCAAGAAGAGAGCCACCACCAACCAGAACATCAACGTCACGACATATCTGAAGTAACCTATGGCTTCAAGGAGAGGCAAAGTCAAGACGACAAGGGAAACCGAAAGTAATGTGCTGATCAGTGGAAAAGCATGACGAAACCGCAGAGGCGACGATCTCGGGATCTTGGCCTCTCGATTCCAGCTCTTGACCTCTCGCCCGGCGCGCGACCGTGGCGAGGAGGGCTCTGTCAGGCTCATGGGTGAGAGTAAAGAAATGTGCTACAAGCCGATGTTACCAGTAGATTCGCGTTCAAATCCCACCCCCCGCACCATCTCTTTTGCCGCATTCTAGCCCACATTCCCCGGTGGTGAGGAGAGTGCGTTCTAGCCTAGGTCGCCAGCCAACCTCGAGAAGTCCGAATGTCTAGACAGAATCATTGAATTATGAGCAGAGAGAAGACACAGCCAAAGGAGGGAAGGAACAGAGAATGAAAGAATTGAAGGTTGGCATCGTAGAGCTCGAACCGATGCGTTTGGCCCGTATCCGCGTCGTTAGCGAGACACCTGAGCGTGACGCATGGGTCAAGATGCGTGCGTGGGCCGATGCGAAGGGTCTACTTGAGGACATCGAGAAGCATCCAGTCTTTGGCTTCAACAACCCGGATCCCTCACCCGACCGTAGAGAGTACGGCTATGAATTCTGGATCCATGTGGGACCAGAGATGGAGCCTGAGGGAGAGATCGGGATCAAGGAGTTCGAAGGTGGGCTCTACGCTGTAACCACGTGCAAGGTGAAAGATGAATTGGAGACAGAGTTCTTCAAGAAGGAAGGCTACCTTGAATCTTGGAAGAAAATCGCAGACTGGGTCGAATCCAGCGAATACGAGTTTGGCAGGCATCAGTGGCTGGAGAAGGCCCATGACCCTGAGGCATCCGACGAAGAACTGGTTCTGGACCTATACTGCCCAATAGAGGAGTAGAAGGAGAGAAAACGACAATAGTGTCCTCCCTTCTTGACGCACGCAGGTACCCATAGAAGGTGAACGAATCTAGTCAAGAAGTTGCGGATGTTAAGGCTATGAACGTGGAGGAAGCTGAGAAGGTTCTAACAGAGATCTTCGACGATTCCGCCGAGACGTATGATTGCTGCGAGACGCAAGTCTTTGAGCCGCTGGCTGAGGAGCTGGTCAGAAGAGCCGAGATAAAAGAGGGATCCCGGGTCCTCGACCTCGGCACCGGCACGGGCATCGCCGCCTTCAAGGCCCTGGAGAAGGTCGGGCCGGACGGCTACGTTCTGGGCATAGATGTGGCAGCGGGCCTCCTAGCGGTGGCCGAGGAAAAGGCCAAGAGGAAGGACGCCGAGAACATCGAGTTCAAGCGCATGTCGATGAGCTCGATGGATCTGTCTGCGGATTCTTTCGACCGGGTGATAGGCAACTTCTCCCTGTGCTGCAGCTTCTACTACGAGAGGGCCCTAGGCGAGGCCCACAGGGTCCTGAAACCGGGAGGTAGGCTAACATACAGCCACGACGGACCAAGCCAGAACCCGCTGGACACGGTCTTCGACGCCGTCTACTCGAAGCACAAGGTGAAGGAGCCCTCCGAAAGGCTAGGGCAGACCAGGGAGGCCGACAGCCTTCAAGCAACCCACTGGAGCAGATTCAAGGATCCGTTCGCCGCCCTCGACGCCTTGGAAGCGGCGGGGTTCAGAGAGAGGGAGGCATCCATATCCTACCCCCAGTGGATCTTCCACGAGGTGGAGGCCTACCTGGACTACAGGTTCACAGGAGGCTTGAGCGAGCTGGAGCTCTCAGAGATGGGGCCGAGGCAGAGGGACAAGCTCAGGAAGAGACTCATCGAGTCCTTGAACCCCCTCTCGTCGAAGGACGGCCTCGTGGTCAGGCAGGAGATCCTCCACCTCAGCTGCCAGAAGTGACTCTGATCAACCGGCATCCAGACACGTAGCAGAGACCCCTGAAGCCCCAAGAAGAGTGTTCAAACCGTACCCTCAGACTATACCCCCACACGATCCCTCTTGATGTCAAGACGCTCTCTGGGCGCTATCTTGCTGCATTCAAGCTCTAGATATGAAGGTAGCTCTGACGGAGCCCAGCCCAGCTTAAGAGAACAGCACGGCAAATCGGATGTGAGCTTTTCTCTCATGAAGACCGAAAACCTCAAAAAGTACTTGGAAGAACGGAAGGTCGACGCTGAGCTTCATGAATTTCAGAAGCACACCATGACCGTGGAAGCAGCCGCAAAGCAGCTAAGGACGACACCTGAGAAGATAATCAAGGCACTAGTCTTTATCGATGGCTCCGGAACCCCTCTTCTTGCCGTGGTGAGTGGCGATAGAAGGGTTGACGAACAGAAGCTCGCGAAGGTTTCAGGTTCTGCTAGTGTCAGAATAGCCAAGGCCAGAGAAGTCGAAAGATTCACGCGATATCGAATCGGTGAAGTGCCCCCAGTAGCACACGGTCTGAGGACATTCGTAGACCATAGAGTAATGAAGTTCAGCAGGGTATTTGGTGGCGGCGGGTCTACGCGTACCTTGCTGGAAATCAGTCCTCGAGACGTAGCAAGGCTAGCTGACGCAGAGATAGTCGATATCAGCCACTAGCTCGACTGGTTCCTGGGATCAGCTCTTCTTGATCTCTGAGCCACAGCCGGGGCAGAACTTCGCGGTAGGCGAAACGACTTGCTTGCAGTTGGCACACGTTTTCGCCTCAGCCGTGGCTGGCCTAGTTGCAAGCCCAGTTCCGCAGTTCGGGCAGAACTTCGAGGTGGCTGGGACGGTCGCTCTGCACTGGGGACAGAGGAGGAGAACGGCTTGAGGTGCTGTACCCGTCTGAAACATCGGCGGGATGAGCATCATTCCGGCGCCGAGGGCGGCTCCTCCCGCCCCCGACTGGCCGAGCTCCTTCGCCGCCCGTCTCACCGTCTCCATTCGTAGAACCTCGGCGGCCGGCACGGGCACCCCACCAGACTTCAGCCAGAACAGGCGCTCCCTGTAGTCCGGAGTCGTATCCATTCCCTCGATCTTGAGGTCGACCAGCTCTATCCCGAGCCTCTCGAAGGCGTCCAGCAGGCGGGTCTTAACCGCCACAGATGTCTCGTCGAGCTTTGTGAAGACGTCCACGAGGGAGTATCTTGAGAGCTCGTCTATCAGCCTCTCGTTTATGAACCCCTTCATGAACTCGTTGACGCTGCTCGTGGTGTAGGCGTCTCGTCTCCCCGTGACCTCGTTGACGAAGAGCTCGGCCTCCTTGATCTTGAACCAGTATCCGCCGTGAACCAGCAGGGGGGCCAGCTCCGTCGTCTGAGCCCTTGCCCCGTACTTGCCGTTGAACTCCTTCGTCGAGATGAAGATGACCGTGGCCTTGAAGGGTGTCTCGCCGAAGCCCGCTATCCTGGTGAGGATGCCCGTCAGGAGGGGGAGATTCAGTGTTGTCAGTGTGTGCCTGCCGGCTCCGAAGAGGTCGTACGCCTTCCCGTCTCTGAAGAAGATGGCCTCCTCCATCTCGTGAACGATGAGCTGCGCCCCCCACTTGATGGTCTGGGATGGATAGGTCCAGATTACGTCATCGGGCTGCGGGTCAGTCCACTCGATTATCTGTGGCATCTAACTCACTCCACAATAACTCCTAGAATTGCGCTCTTCCTCTGGTCGAATGTCCCCTCGAGGTCTTCGATGCTCCCCCTCAATTCACGGATCCCCTCCTTCACCCTATCATACTCTTCCTGCGCGGTGTTCTTCTTTAACGCCTTGGCCTTCGATCCAAGGTCCTCGACGGACGAGAGCAGGCCGTAGTCGAACTGTATCAGCCCGTCGAGCCTCTTCTCCCTGATCTTGACGGCGTCGAAGAAGCCGCTGTAGCCGTAGGAGGCGTGATTTATCCTCTCCGAGACCCTGTCGAACCTCGCGATGAGTCGGTCCATGTCGAGCCAAGTCTCAGCGGCTCCCCTCTCCACCAGCTCCTGATAGACCTCCCTCAACTCCTTCTTGGTGCCAACCAAGCTGTCGTACAGATGGTCTCTGATGAGCCTGTCCGTTTCTCTTCGGATCTCCCTCTCCTTGTACCCCCTGAATCCCGGTAGGGCGCCGAGAATCCTCTCGGTCAGCCTCTTCTCCTCTTCTACTCTCCTCAGGGGCTCAGCCTTCTCAACCATTCAGCTCACCTTGACAGACTATCCATAGCCAGAGGCCGTGTTAAAACAGTTTAGAGCCGTTGTGATACTGGCCTTGGAAAAGGAAAAGGTCGGTGTGAAACTTACAGTGCTCTATGCCTCTGTGCTCGAAGCGAAGCTTCTGACGGGAGAACTCGTCGGCACGCCATCGAACGAATAGGGCTCATTCCGCAGGTTCTTGAATGACGGGGCTGCTTCGACCCCTGCACGATAGATCTGATCAAGCTCGGACATGGGGTCCATTATCGTCCCAAAGACTTGCGAGCGCTTCTCAGGGGTGTTGAGACCGCTTTTGACTTCATAAGCGATTGTCTCCGCTGCAGACATGCACCCCGACCACAAGCGCAGCGCAATGTTGATTCTGTCACCGTCGTCCCCTACATCGGTCATATAGGTCCTGCTTATTCTCGAGATGTCATCCAGACAAGACTCCTTCTCCGCCCTATCCAGCACGTGAAGATCAGAGTGAAGCATGAGAGGTTCATCGATGGCGTCTACGAGCTCAGCACGTCGATCCACAGGCTCCAGCGATGGCGGAAGCTGTGGAGGCGCACCAAGTTGATTCGCCCAACCGAGAGCTGTGGCCATATTGAGGTCTACGAGTCCCATCCCAACGACCTACGTCCAAGCTTTTCCGGTTCCCGTCGTCGCCTCATCCCGATCGAAGTACAGCCTAGAGATAGATAAAAGGGTCAGAGCCCCAGCCGCCTGTGCACGACACCCCATGAAGCCGCAGGAACAGGGATGGCTCAGCCTACCACGAAGAAAGCCAGAAGCACAGGAAGAGGCTGTATCCAGGCTGGCTTCGGCTCAGTCGTGATGGGGGCTCCGCACTGACTGCAGAACCTCGAGCCTTCCTCGAGCCCAGCCCCGCATTCAGTACAGTACACGGCAACCTATCAAGGGGACAGAACCCAAGAAAAGGCTTAGCCAGACATGCCGGGTTGTTGATCACTGCTTGATCTCGACCCTGATTTCCCTGATCAGGTTTACGCCCAAGGACGCGATTCTACCGCCGACCAACATGATGAAGAACATCAACAGATACCAGAAGCCCATGGCCGCCATTCTGCTCATCTCCTGGCCCGACAGTATCTCCACGGTCTCGGAACCTCCTTCAGGCTGGGGAATCGGAATAGAGACGTCGGAGAACTCGAACAACCTCGGCGGGTCGCTAGCACCGGTGAAGACGTTGAACAGTAGGAAGGCAGCGGAAAGCATCATGCCAAGTCCGACTGCCAAGAGGACGTAACCAGCGGTTTTGTCAAACTTCATTTCCTCACTTCTCCAGAAAGGTTGGTGCTGCCCGTCCGCTAAATGGTCTCCGACCAGGCGTCTTCTGTTTCCGAAAGCTGCACAATCGGCTGTCAGGCTGTTTGCGGCGTTTCTAGCTGGACTTCAACGATCATGGAAAGAGAGGGGGCTTCCCAGAGTTCACCTACAACATCGACTTCTTGGAAAGCCAGCCCCACACCTTGGGATGGTTGCTGGAACTCAATGCGAACATGATCAAATGCTCTTTAGCATTCCCGTGCTGACCCA
>JAUWBL010000118.1 GCA_030601715.1 Candidatus Geothermarchaeota archaeon
ATGCAACTGTGCAACTATCACGTCTAAACCCCCCCAGATTTCATCAAAGAACCGAGGAGTCCAGACCGCCTAGATAAAGAACGACGAGTATCGTGGGCGTGGGTGTCCTTTTATCGGAGACTCGTGCATCGATAGTTCGGAATGGCACGCCAGCACATCCCAGGTCAAATGATTGGAGGTCAGCTTTACATCGGAGGAGAGGTCGTGGCCCTTGCGCTGACAAGCACCGTGGGAGTTTCCATCCAGGATTTCCCGTTTCAAGTCCCCAGGGAGGCGCTCGGGAAGATGAGCCGTGGTGAGTTGACCAGCCCTCTCCTTGATTTCCTGCTCACTCTGGGGTTTCTGCAGAAGCTCCAAAAAGGTGAAGTCACCCCTCTTCCAGAAGACAAGATCTTCGAAGTGAGATCCCCAGGACTCTTTCTCGTAGATACAGGCGCCTCAAGCACCCTGATCAAGGCAGGGGCCTTACAAACATCTACAAAACATGAAATACTGGAAGATGTGAGCTGGGCAAGCCAGATGGGAACCGTGGCGCAGGCAACTGATATCATTAATCTTCCGGTGTGCAGGGTCAAGGTTAAGATAGGTGGACAGGAATTCGTGACCAAGACGGCCTTCATAGATGCTGGCAGTCAGGAACGATACCACCTCTTGGGGACGGACATTCTACGCCAGCTGGGAGACTCCATCACGATTGACTGGAAACGACAGAGACTCTCCTTCTAACCCTTCTCCAACTCCCCCAGAAGGATGTTGACAGCCTCCCCCAAGGTAGCACCCCACCTCCCACCGCTACCCTCTCTTGGCGGCCCACGCCGCGAACCGTAGATTCGCCCGTATGTTATCGATACTCCCTTAGGCTCCCTTGACACATCAATCAAGGTCCAACTATCCCCAGTTGGCTCATGGAACAGGAAATACACAGGCACCGCTCCCCCACCACTCATCCCACGCTCCGCACCCCACTCACAGACCCCATACCACCTCATATCCCTCCTCCCCCCACCACGACCCCCGGACAGGTCTGGGTGCAACGCGTGAGACTTCACCGAGATGAACGCGATTGGCTTCCCTTCCTTGGTTAAGGTCCAATCTGGCTTGCTTTTGCCTAGATCATTCCGTAGACTTATTCCTTCCGGTAACATGGCTCTGACTTGTTCCGCCGCTACGGTTTGAAGCGTCTCTCCACGTCTTTTCGCCTGTAAGCCGTCCCGAATCGTCAGTTTCGTCCTAGGGGGAAGGACACGTGTTTCTGGGCTGTTTACCCTAGGTTCCACCGTAACCTCTCCGTTAGGCTGTTCTCCGAGCGAGTAGAGGGATTCGATGCGCTCCCAGCTGTCAGACTTGGTGTAGTACCAGGACACGTTGCGAACCACTAGGCGGAAGGGGCGGAGCGGTTTGGTGCGGCCCTTCCAGTCGAAGCCGAGACGGAGATAGTTAATACGTCCTTCTTGGGGTTCTTGTCGTGCCAGCGCTCAAGATCCGTCTCAGCTACTCCCTCTCAGAACTCCTTCTCGATCTCTTTGAGAGCGTCTTCGATCCTCTGAAGCTTGGGCCAGTAGAACATCATCTTCGACATCGATCCCCTTATCTTTATTTTGCCCGACATGACCTGCCTCGTCAGGCTCGCTTCCCCTTTCGCGCTCTTCACCCACTCCTCATAGGGCCCTATGATCTTGAACTCGGCCACTTGGTCCGGCGAAGCCTCCTCTACAGAGACCTTCCCATCTGCGACGTTCAGAAGAAAGGAGCCGCCGGTGTCCTCGGAGACGAGTAGCATCGATGTCTCAACCTCTCTGAGGCTCTCCGTGAACTCCTCGTCGGAATTCAGAGTCTGCTCCAATTGCCGAAAGAACTCCTCAGAAAAATACTTCACCAATCAACCATCCCTCCAGAAGGCAACAAGAAAGTCGATATCCCTCTTTATCTGACTTGTCTCGTCGGAAGGTCGATCTCGTCTGCTCCGAGCTAAGTCTTCAGGAGGTCACAGCTGAGATGTCGGATCTCGTGAAACTTAGCACTGCGACCAGCCCATGACAGCTTGGTGACATAGCCCCGACGGATGTGACTTCACAAGCACCGCCCGCCACACGACAGCGCCGTTAGACCCCGTCTGCATTGGAAACGACCGCTCCCGATTGACATGGATTCTCGGGGAGGATCAGTCAGGTCACTCCTGCATCGCGCATCCTAGCGATCTGGAGGTTTGTGTAGCCAGCGGTCGCCAGTATCTCTTCGGTGTGTTGCCCTAGCTCAGAAGGCGGATCCGCTCTCGCAACCGGAGTCCGGGAGAACTTGGCGGGGAAGGAGAGGTGTCTCGTCTTCCCGATGCGTGGTTGCACGACCTCCGAGATCAGACCCCGGGTCTTGATGTGGGGATCTGAGAGCGCCTCTTCTACCCCATAGACGGGTCCGCTACACACGTCAGCCTTCGACAGGATTTCAAGCCACTCCTTCATGGTTCGTTTCCTGAAGATCCCTTCGAGTTCGGCCTTTGTCTCTTCCCTCCGCGGGCTCACGGCATGCTGTTGATCCAAAAGGTCGGGCTTGCCGATGGCTTGGCAGAGGTTTCTCCAGAACCTATCCTCTAAGGCAGCTATCGTGATGAACCTGCCATCGGCCGTCTCGTAAACGGCATAGAAGGGCCACCGTCCCGTCAGGATGTGCTCATCGTCGGGTGGCGCCTCCCCCGTGGCGAGGTAGGGCGCCAAGTGAAAGCCCATGAAGCCGAAGGTGCCGTCCACCATCGAGACATCGATGAAGTCCCCTCTGCCGGTTCTCTCCCTCGACATCAAGGCGGCCAAGATGGAGATGACTGCCATCAAGCTTCCTCCTCCAATGTCAGCTAGCGGCAGGGGAGGGATGGAGGGCACTCCGTTATGCTTGGGAGCTACGCCTAGAACGCCGGCCATCCCGATGATGTTGAGGTCGTGGCTCGGAAGGTTTCGGTAGGGTCCCGTCTGTCCGTAGCCTGAGATGGAGCAGTACACAATCCTTTCATTGGTTTCCCTGACCGCCTCGTAGTCTATGCCGAGGCGTTTCTTTACACCCGGCCTGAATCCCTCTACGACGACATCGGCGCCTTCGCAGAGGCGTAGGAACACCTGTCTCCCCAGTTCGCTCTTCAAGTTGAGGGTGAGGCTCTTCTTGTTCCGGTTGAGAAGAAGGAAGAGGGAGCCCTGACCGTGGACAAGCGGTGGAAAGCTCCTCAGGTAGTCTCCTCTTCCAGGCTCCTCGACTTTCACGACCTCCGCGCCTAGATCCGCCAGGATCAGGGTGCAGTAAGCGCCCGGAAGTAGGCGAGTGAGATCCAACACCTTCACACCCTCCAGTGGGGACAGGGGTTTCATAGCCATCCCGCTTCAAGTAGCACGAGTTCTCTTAGGTTATTTATCGCCTGAGGCTTCCGGTCTGAGGGAATGGCCTTGCACAGAGTAGCCATCTTGGGGGTAGGTCACTCCCGGTTCGGTAGGAGGCTCGACGTCAACCTTCCCGAGCTGGCCTTCGAGTCTATCAGAGAGGCCCTCGATGATGCCGATGTGGCCCGAGAGGAGATCGGGTTCGTGGCGGTAGGCACCCTAGGCACCTGGTACGAAGAGTCCCTCCCGGCCGTCGTCATATCCGAGTACGCCGGTCTGAACCCGACAGCCCTCGTTCGCACCGAGGCGGCCTGCGCCTCCGGCAGCTCGGCTGTTCACTCCGCTTACATGTCGGTCGCCTCCGAGCAGGCGGATGTGGCCCTAGCCGTTGGTGTCGAGAAGATGAGTGAGGTGGACACCGGGACGGCGGTGGAGCTGATGGGTCGGGCTGGGTCATATCTCTGGGAGTTCGAGAACTTCGGTCTCACCTTTCCTGGCTACTACGCCATGTATGCCACGGCCCACATGGCCAAGTACGGAACCACGGAGGAGCAGCTGGCCCAGGTGGCCGTCAAGAACCACAAGTATGGAGCCATGAACCCCCTCGCCCAGTTCCAGCGGGAGATCGACCTTCGGACCGTCCGCGAGTCGCCCGTGGTGGCTTGGCCCCTCCGACTCTACGACTGTTGCCCCATAACCGACGGGTCGGCCTCCGTCATCCTGGCCTCCGAGAAGATAGCCCGCAAGGCCAACGACACCCCCATCTGGGTGAAGGGTATCGGCGTGGCGAGCGACACGGCCAACCTGAGCAAGAGGGAGGACTACACCAGCATCCGAAGCACCGTCAAGGCCTCCCTCCGGGCCTACGAGAGGGCCGATGTCGAGCCGGACTCCTTCGACGTCGCCTGCGTCCACGACTGCTTCACCATAGCTGAGATCCTCGCCTACGAAGACCTCGGACTCTGCGAGAAGGGTGAAGGAGGACGGTTCATCGATCAAGGCGAGACCTACCTCGGCGGCACGATCCCCGTCAACGTGAACGGCGGCCTCAAAGCGAAAGGCCACCCCATAGGGGCCACCGGCTGCTCCATGATGGTGGAGATCACGAGGCAGCTTAGAGGGGAGGCTGGCACCCGGCAG
>JAUWBL010000090.1 GCA_030601715.1 Candidatus Geothermarchaeota archaeon
GCCGGATCCACACCCTTGGGGCACACCGTGGAGCAGGCGCTGGCTAGGTGGCACCTCCACACCCCGTGGGGCTCGTCTATGAGAGCCAGCCTCTGGTGGAGGCCCTCGTCTCGGGTGTCGATGCTGTATCGGGCTGCCTGAGCAAGGGACTGTGGTCCCAGGAACTCCAAGTCCGTGGCAACCGTTGGGCAGGCGGAGTAGCAGAGTCCGCAGCGGATGCAATATGAGAACTGTAGGTAGTCTTCCAGCTCGTTCTCGGTCTGGTAGTACTCTGCGCTGGGCGCCTCCAGCTCTTCCGCGTCGTCTCTGATGATGAAGGAGCGGACGGCTACGTGCTTGTCGAAGAAGTCGTCGAAGTCCGTGGCGAGGTCCCTGATGACAGGAAAGTTGAAGGATGGCTTGACTTCTACCCTGTCGGTTTTCAGGTCGAGAACCTGGGTTTCACAGGCAAGGCGGGGGAGCCCGTTGATGATCATGCCGCATGATCCGCAGACTCCCATTCGGCACGAGAACCGTAGAGAGAGGGAGTGATCCAGCTTCTCCTTTATGTAGCGGAGGGCATCGAGCACCGTCATGCCTCTGGTGATCGGCACCGAGTACACCTGGAATCGGGGTGGAACCCCTGACCTCGGATCTTCCCTCCGAACCGAGAAGACGACCTCCTTCTCCGCTTCCTGCCTTCCAGATTGCCTCCTCAAGGTCTTGCTCATCTGGACTCCACCTAAAGCGTCAAGGCGACCAACACGGTGTAGGTTCCCCAGCCGAAGAAGGCCAAGCCGGCGACGACGAGGATCGCCACGAGGAAACGTCTGAGAGAACGGTTGGGCAAGAGCTCTGAGATGATCGTTCTCACTCCGTAGATGCCGTGGTAGAAACCCGCTCCGAGGAAGAGAATGTACATGACCGTGTACAGGGGGTTGACCACCCTGGACCTGACCACGGGGAACTCGAGGCCTTCGGTCCTTCCTGGTCCCACAAAGGAGGTGAATGAGGCGAGATGGACGGTGACGGCGACGACGAGGACTATGGCGGTGGATATCTGAAGCAGCCACAAGGTAGACTCTCGCAGGCTCCGCCACCTCACAACAGGAAGAGATACTCAAAGGCAGCGAAGGCCAGGAAGATGCCGCCTATGACCATGAGAGTCAAGAGAACCACTCTCGGAAGCTTCTGGACAACCACCTCACGGTACGGGTACACCGGCCTCTTGGGTCGACCTAGCAGAAATCCCAGTTCCAGAAATCCCAGCCTGATGCCGTTGAGCCCGTGGAAGATGAGCGCGGCGATCATGAAAAACTCTCCGAGGTGAGCCATGGGCTGATTGTACGCGTCGATTATGTATTCAAAAGGCTCTCTGCCTCCCCCGAGGTAGCTCATGGAGTACACGTGGAGAAACAGCCAGGCCACGAGACCCACCCCCGTGATTCTGTGGAGAGTGTAGAGATATCGATCTAAGCGGTAGCCTCTTCCACCCAACCACCCTCTGATGCCCCAGCGGTTGCTGGGCATAGGCCGTTGGTCTTCAGCTCTGGGCTGTTTTCTTGGTCTCATGTGCGCAGTCTCCTCTCTAATACCTTCTCTCTTCGGGCTTCCAACGCGTGATCACAACTTTGGAGTAGCTCATCTTGGGTTTCTTGGGGTCGTAGTGAACCAGGATATGCTTCAGCCACTTCTCGTCATCCCGTTTGGGATAGTCGAGCCTGGAGTGGGATCCTCTGGATTCTCTTCGTCTGTTGGCAGCCAAGACGGTGACTTGGGCGATGTCAAGCAGGTTCTCCAACTCTAGGGCCCCCGTGAGATCGGTGTTGTAGGTCCTGCTCTTGTCCTCGACGACGACTCGCGAGAACCTCTCCTTCAGCTCCCCGATCCTCTCTGCCGCGTCACCGATGTCCTTTCCCGTCCTAAAGATCCCCACCTTGCTGTCCATCAGCGCTCTCAGCTCGTTTCCTATGGGGTAGAGGTCCTCTCCGGTTTCTCTCCCTAGGATCGTGTCGTAGATCCTCTTCTCCTCGGAGGCCGCCCCCTCTCTGTCAGGCTTCGAAGCAACTCCCCCTCTCATGATGTGCTGGGCTGCGTGTTCCCCCACTATCCTTCCCCATACGAGGCATTCTGCTGTCGAGTTGGTGCCTAGCCTGTTGGCTCCGTGAATGCTGATGGATGTCGTCTCGCCGGCTGCCCACAGGCCCTTCAGTCCAGTGAAGCCGTCGATGTCTGTGTGGATGCCTCCCATGGTGTAGTGTGCGGTCGGACGGATCGGTATCGGGTCCTCTATGGGATCTACTCCTGCGAACTTTATGCAGACCTCCCTGATCAGAGGCAACCTGACGTTGATGGTGTCGGCTCCCAGGTGGGTCAAGTCCAGCTGAACGTAGTGTAGGCCACGTGGACCCTCGAATCCCCTGCCATCCTGGATTTCCCGAATGACAGAGCGAGAGGTTATGTCCCTTGGGGCAAGCTCCATCTTCTCCGGGGCGTACTTCTCCATGAACCTCTCCCCATCTCGGTTGAGGAGGTGCCCCCCCTCGCCCCTGGCACCCTCCGATATGAGGATGCCCGATGGAACTAGCCCAGTGGGGTGAAACTGGACGAACTCCATGTCCTTCAGGGGCACTCCCCCTCTGTAAGCAATGGCCATTCCGTCACCTGTGCACGAGTGGGAGTTCGTGGTGAAATCGTAGAGCCTTCCTGCGCCTCCGGTGGCCAGGATCCCAGCTTTGGCGTTGATCACCTTGAAATCACCTGTCTTCATCTCGATAGCCGTGACTCCGGTGAAGAAGCCGTTGTTCCTCTGAATCGAGGTGACGAACCACTCGTCGTACTGGGTGATCCCCTCATACCTCTGGAGGGTGTCGAACATGACCGCCATCTCGAAGAATCCAGTCTTGTCGGCCGCGAAGCAAGCTCTAGGGTAGCTGTGCCCCCCGAAGGGCCGCTGGTTTACGCGACCGTCCTCGGTACGAGCCCACGGAAGGCCCCAGTGTTCAAGTAGCAGGATCTCCTGAGGTGCCAGTTTCACGAACCGCTCGACGGCGTCCTGGTCAGCCAGGAAATCCGCACCCTTGACGGTATCCCAGGCGTGGAGGTCGAAGCTGTCGCCATTGTCAGTCTGGAGAACCGCCGCTGTCCCCCCTTGAGCGCAGACGGAGTGCGATCGGCTCAGCTGGACCTTGGAGACTAGACCCACATCTATCTTACCTTTCCCCAGTCGCGAGATCTCTGTAACAGCTCTCAGACCGGCCAGCCCAGAGCCGATCACAACCACGTCGTGAGATATGGTTTCGGGCACAGTCACCACCTCATGAATGTCTCAAGAGACCCATCTCACGAGAGCCTCTCCAAGATCGTCTCTTTCCTGCGGCGAACCTGCTCGGACAGTTCAAGGTACAAGTTCCTTCCATGTGAGTCGATCGTGACGGACAGAGGTCCAAAGGCCTCAATGTCGAGCACCCAGAGAGCCTCGGGAACTCCAAGGTCCAGCCACAAGACATCTGCAACGTTCTTTATGGATTTCGCGGCCAAGGCGCCAGCGCCGCCTGTGAAGCTCCCGTACACACAACCAAACTTCTCCATAGCCTGGGTGGTCCTCGGGCCCATGCCCCCCTTGCCAACCACCACCCTAGGCTGGAACTCTTCGATGAACCTATCCTCGAACAGCTCCAAGCGCGTGCTAGTCGTGGGCCCAGCCGATACGACACTCCATCTTCCATCTTCCTTGCGAACCAAAGGTCCACAGTGATACACTACCTTGCCACGGAACTCTACAGGGATGGCTTCACCTCGAGCCGCGAACTCAAGAGCCCTATGGTGAGCCTCATCCCTAGCCGTTATCATGGTGCCCGACAAGTACAGCGTGTCACCCGCTCGCAACGTTCTTATGTCCTCCTCAGAAACGGGCGTCGACAATCGATACTCGGTCACTGTTCAGCACCGTCTGGGGCCGTGTGAGTCAAGTAGGTTACCTTACCATCCACAGAAATCTCAGCAGTAGCTCGTCTAGCCGCCCAGCACTGAATAGCGATTCCCACTGGAAGACTCGCAGGATGTCTGTGAGCATACTCGACGTTGACTCCTAGAACGGTTGTGTCCCCTCCCAACCCCATTGCCCCGATCCCGAGTTCATTAGTGAGAGTCAACAGCTCTGATTCGAGAGCGGCGACTTGGGGGTCTGGGTGTCTATTGTCGACGGGTCGCAGGAGAGCCTTCTTCGCGAGCTTCAGAGATATATCGGCTCCGCCCCCCACGCCTACGCCAAGGATTATGGGGGGACACGGCTTCGCCCCAGCTTCGACCACAGTCTCTATTACAGCCTTCTTGACGCCAGCTATCCCTTCGCCGGGCTTCAACATCTTGAGGCTGCATGTGTTTTCGCTGCCTCCACCCTTCGGAAGGACGGAGAGTCTGAGAGTGTCACCCTTGCCTATGTCGATGTTCACGTAGGGTATCATGTTCCCCGTGTTATCTCCGCTGTTCTCCCCGGTAAAGGGGTTGACCGCGTTCGGCCTTAGCGGAACTTCCTCAGTCGCCCTCTTCGTTCCCTCGGTGAGGATCTCACGGAGATCAGACAGAAGGGGAAAGTCTGACCCCACGTCTGCATAGAAGATGATGGTTCCGGTGTCTTGGCACATGGGGATCTTGCCCTCGCCGGCGATCTCAAGGTTTCGGCTGATGGCGTCGAGCTGGGCCTTGGCTACATCTGACGACTCCCTTGTCAAAGCCTTCCGGATCGCCTCAACCGCGTCGGCGGGGAGTTCCGTCTCCGCCAGCCTAAGCAGATTGACCGTTGTGTCCAGAACTACTTCCCTGAGCTCGCTAGGATCCATTTCAGAGCCAACACTTGGCACCACGGGCTTGGCTCATAATGATTCCCCATATACGTTATATACGGTACGTACAGCTGACGAGCGCTCGTGAGCATCTAGTCATCGAGCCACGGCGAGGAGATCGCGAAGATCAAGGAATGCCAATTCGTAATCCAGGAACATATGGGCCATCTCTGCTCGGGAATCGGACCGTCGTTTTCACTTTCAATGGGTCCCCTCACTCCTGACGGGGTGAGGCTTAAGGAGCTCTTCTAGGACTCCGCTGGGTCTGGCGGTCGTTCACGATGGAACACATGACAGCAAGAACCACAGAGTGTCCAAACTGCGAAAAGGTCTACGACATCTCGAGCGCCAACCTAAGGATCTGCCCCAGATGTGGCTTCTGCCTAGTATGCGTCGGCTAGAGTCACCTTCTCCCTGGAGCAGAAAAGTCAACATCCGTGTACTAGCATCACGTTAGTTTTGGTTTGTGTTTTAACGAGCGTTAGTAAAGCTGGA
>JAUWBL010000032.1 GCA_030601715.1 Candidatus Geothermarchaeota archaeon
GGAGACTGTGATATGTCACAGAGAGAGGCAACCTCGACATGGTCGCGTTCAAACATGAGGTGTGGAAGCAGTCCCCGTTCTGTGATGCTTCCGCAGACAACAATCCCTAGGGGAAACCGACGCATCCGCTAGTTCTCTCAAAGGTCTTTCAATGATTCGTCCCTCACCTGATCCTGCTGCCGATGGGAACCTCTTCGGAGACGGTCAACATGGTGTATCTGTCGGGGTCATCGATGTGCTGAGCCTCAAGTATCATCCCCTCGCTGCGGATGCCACGTATCTGCTTGGGCGCGAGGTTCGAGAGGAGCACTACAGTCTTGCCGGTCAGCTCGCCTTGTGATGATTCCGGCCCGAACTGATTCCCAGCGCCCCATACCACCTGCTTGGTTTCCGTGCCCAGTTCGACGACGAGCCTGAGTAGCCTCTCGGTCCCCTCAACCCTATGGGCTTCCACCACTCTCCCTATTCGGATGTCGAGCTTGTCGAATTCTCGATACGAAACTGTCTCGGTCATAGCGATACGAACTAGATTGTGCAGACATTGCTACAAATAGTGGATGGGGGCTAAGGTTGGTTCAACACCCTCTTCTTCCTCACCTCTCTGAGGATAGGCATCACTTCGAGCATCTTGGGGGTGACCTTCTCCCAGAGGATTCCTGAGGGCTGGCGACGCCCTCTGTTCACCCTTATGACCTCGCTGGGAGTGGCTATGATGTCGACGAGGAAGTCATGGTCTTCCACGGGCGCATTGTCTACGACTTGGAGGTCGTGAACCGTCGTGGCGATGGGGGTCTCCTCTGCCAACAGCCCTGACTCTCGGAGGATCCCATACTCTATCTCGCTGTATCCGCCGCCCTTCCCCACCCTGGCTCCGCTCCTGCTCACGGCCACCGAGCCCGCCACGACCAAGTCTATCGTGGATAGGTCCTCTATTGAGATAGGTCTGCCGTGGGCGAAGGCCCCTTTTATCGTGGAGGCTCGTGGCAGGACCGACCCGGGGATCGATGACGGATCTAGGGCGAGGAACCCGCGTCTAAGCCGGGGAGTGGGCATGATCAGGAGCTTTCCCTCGGAGAGAACGGTCTTCCTGACGGGTGTTTGAGGCGCGTCGGGGTTGACCTTCACCGCTCGGGCTCTTTGAAACTCTGAGAGGTGGACAAGGTTTCGGGCAGCTTTTTCTGCACCAAGGAAATTGGGTATCCTCCCTTTGATGGGTCTCGGAAACCGAGACACCCCCGACTCCTCCAGGCTTCTCCAGATCCTCTTTCTAATGGCCTCCTTATCCTCAGACCTCTCCATGGGGATCGCCGCTCTTCATTCCAAAACACCACGTTGACTACATAGATGCACGTCATGAAGGTAGGGTGCTCCGGGGACAGGTCCGTCCCTGCCCCTATCTGCCGACCAGGTGTGTATCGAGAAGGGTTTCTATCAGCTTGGCGGCCAGGCGGGCGGTTCTCCCATCCTCGTCGCGAGAAGGATTGAGCTCGACAAAATCGGCAGAGGAGATGGGGCCGCGGCCCAAGAGGCGCATCGCCTCCAAGGCCTCTTCACCCTCTATGCCGCCGGGGACGGGGGTACTCACTCCGGGTGCGAAACCGGGATCTATGACATCAATGTCAAAGCTGAGATGGTAACCCTCCGTTCCGCGGGAAGCGCCCGCGATTGCCTGCTCCATGGCGGCGGCGATCCCCATACGACGGACTGTTTTCATTCCCAGAATCGTCACCTCGGATTCCCTCAGGAGTTTGTCCTCCTCAGGATCCAGGTCTCGAGCGCCTACCAGGACGATGTTTCGTTCCGCTACGAACGTCTTCTTCAAGTCGAGAATGGAGTGCAGGGTCCGTCCGCTGATTCGGCTGATCACCATCCCGTGCACGTTTCCCGATGGACTGATCTCCGGTGTGTTGAAGTCTCCGTGGGCATCAAGGTAGATTAGGCCCAGCTCCCGCATCAGACTCAGCTCCCCCACCAGACAAGTCGTGAGACTGTGGTCCCCTCCTAAGACGAGGGGAAAACATTCGTGAGGATCGCACTCAATCCGCCCGAGGAATCTCTGGCAGAGTTCACGGATCTCGTTGAGATGCTTGTGCCGTAGGTCTCCCGGGGAGCCCCGCTCCGGAACATCGATGTCCCCGTAGTCCTCGAACGGGATCCCACGAGCGCGGAGCAAGGGGATCAGTTCGCGTCGGAGTGCACTCGGGCCGAAGCGAGATCCCTCGATGTTGGCTCCTAGGTCTGAGGGGACCCCTAGGAGAGCAACTGTCTTGAAGCCTGCTTGACACGAGGAGGGAGAGGTCTCAGTCATTGGTCAGATGGGCATCCAAGTTTCTCACAGAAAAGCTGCCGCCACGAGACAACGGAGTTTCTTCTGTGTCGTCGGATCTCTTCGGAGACCTTCCGTGGAGACCGTAGACGATCCCTCCTGCTAGGGCGATGACCCCCAGGCCTAGGATAAGGTCCATGCTCTGGCGGATGGCGTCGTAGGGCGACGCTACCGGTGAAGGGTTCAGCTCTAGGGTTTCCTTTCCGAGGTCCCCGCAGACGACGACGAACTGTCCTTCCTCGCCCATGATCAGGTGCAGTCGGACCCTCTCGTTGAGAGTGAAGGTCGGTTCGTCCTCCACGATCATGGAAACCGATTGAAACGTCCCTCCCAAGCGACGAACCACGATCTCGTCGTCCTCGAGGTCACCTCTGAGAACCGATGCCACTTCAAGCGTGACGAGGGTGTAGATGAAGCCGTCGTCGCCCCATATCCCTTCGATGTCTCGAACTCTGCCCACCACTAGGTGGGAAGCCGAGCCCCTTAGATAGCTCGGATCTGAGCAACGCTCATCCAGCGCGGCGGATCCATGGGGGAGGCTCCAGGCTAGAGAGGCGAGGGTCCAAGTGGCTAGGAGGACCGTTGACAGCTTGGACAGGGACACTTTGATGGTCGCTCCAATCACAGAACGTCTGATAGCCCATTTGTATGTAGGTCTGAGGATGGGCGCCGGTCTGGATGAGGGAGCCGATGTAGGACGTTGCCGTGGAAACCCTAGGCGAGGTACTCCATCTTCTTCTTGAAGTCCTTCAGGCAGGTCTGACAGCAGAAGTAGTACTCTCGGTTGTGCCTCGTGTAGGTGATGGGGTGGTCCTCGATCTCCTTCCCACAGACGTCGCACGTGAGGCCTAGAACCATCTCCGGTCCCACGACAAAATCCCCCTCCTCCTTGAGATTCCTCAGGACGATGTTGGAGCCGACCTCGGCCTCCAACCTCTCCATCCGCTCCATGAGACCTCGATACCCCTCCATGTCGTCGACGTAGGCCTTGCAGATCAGGTTGTTCACTCCGCTGGTCACGCTCACCTCGACGATCTCGGGCCAGGTGGAGAGTTCTTGGGCCGTAGCCTCCGCCTTGTCCGCCCTGAGGGTAAGGTAGACGGGAACCCCGCCTCTGAACATGCTCCTGTTGACCCGGACTGTGAACCTCTCGATGACGCCCAGTCGTACCATGTTTTCGATCCTCTTCCGAACCGTCGGCACGCTGACCTCGGCTCCGGTCGCCACATCGGAAAGGGTGGTCCTCCCATCGTCCTGGAGTATCCTCAGAATCCTGAGATCGGTTTTGTCCAGCCGCACGGTCATGTCTTCCACCATTGGCGGTAAGCAGGCCCCTATGATTAAGCGTTTGAGTGGGCGCTTGGGCTCATATCGACACGGTCGGAGCTCACATATGGGGCGATAGAACCGATCAACTTTCTGTAGCTCGTCAGGCTCTGTGAGAGGGTCTCGATGATGCGTGTCCCTATGACCGCTCCACCGCACCCCCTGAGACCGCGAACCATCCTGATCTCTCGAGGGCCACGGACCCCGAAGGCCACAGCCACCGGCACCTCACGTAGCTCAGATATACGATCGAGCATGCCTTGGATCCTGGCTTCGCCGAAGATCCTTCCGCCCGCGCCCATCGATATCATTAGGTAGACGAATCCCTCCGCGCTCAAGACCTTCTCACGAATCACCTCAGGGCGGTTCCATGTGGAGACCGGCGGCACGAAATCGATGCCGCGATCCCTACACAGCTCGCCGCACTCGGAGTAGCTCAGACCCGTCTTCAGGATCGCACGGTCTTCTGGCTCGTTTCCTTCAGCTAGGATTAAGCCGTCGACGTAGCCCTCGAGTTGGTCGAGGAAGGCTTGGAATGGGTTCGTGATGGCTTCGGAGTAGATGGTGAGGACGTTGGGTCGGTACCTTGCGATGGTTTCGACGGTTCTTGTGAGGTCGACTCCATTCGACAGAGCCGAGGTGTGGGCCCTCTTTATCACGTCGCTGGTGTTCAGTGGCCACCCGGAGGCCACGGGGGTGGCCGTCTTGTAGATTATGTGGTCTAGGTTGGCGAGGTAATCTAGGGCCCTCTTGGACCTTCTCATCGAAGGGAATCCGATGATTATCTCTGGGAGGAGAACGAGCTTCCCTCTGCTAGATGCCTTCTGGAAAGAGGGTTCGAGCTTCATCGCCCAAGTGGTTCACCGGGGAGTATTCTCCCTCTAGGGTGCTCCCTTCTCCTTCTGGCTCAGCAGATGATGCGTGATTATGACACGGATGGCGGCGCTTCTGTTGGCGTAGTATCCTTCCGCGACCAGCTCGTCCAATCTCTCCACCACCTTGTCCGGCAGCCTGACAGGCACGATTTTCATGGGCTCGCCTTCCCAGAAGAGCTACTGCCGCATCGGATATGTGTCTTGCTCTCGTTACGCGAGAGAGAGTTTGCCTCTCTCCATGACCTTCACGCCATCGAGGATGAGGTCGGGCTTCGGGATCACGAAGTCGTTGTGGATGTCAGCCTTCACCTTCCCGCCGAAGTGGACGTTGTCTCCCACGGCCAGGTGCACGGTGCCCCTTATCTTCTCAGCCTCCAGGATGTTGTCGGGTCTCCGCGCCTTCGGGTTCACCCCCACCCCCAGCTCAGCCAGGTTCCGCCTCGAGAGGTAGGGTTCCTCCCGCTCGTCCACCCTAAGGAGAGATCGGAAACGGTCTCCCACATCTCCTCCACCCTCTATGCCGTCCACGATCCCCCTTCTGAAGATGATGATCATCTCCTCGTGCATGCCGGGGTACCAACCAACCTCCACGACGATTCGACCCTCCGCGGACCCCTCTAGGGGAGCCACGTAGGCTTCCCCCGCGGGGAGGTTGCCCCACTCACCCCTCTTGCGGTACAGGCCGGTGTCCGGCCGCGCCCTCCGACCCTTCAGAGAGAACCCGATGTCGGTGCCGCCCGACGACTTCACGCCGACTTTCTCCACATAAGTCATGAGTTCCGCTAACCTCGTTGCTTCCGAGGCCACCGCGCTGTAGTCCACCGTCATCGGTCCTTCGGGATGAAACATCTCCTCAAGAAACCCAGGCATGCTGGCCACACGAGCCCCCGCCCTCGTGGCGCCTTCTCTGGCGTCTGTGTGGCTTAGAGAATGAGTGGTGATAGCCACTAGGACGTCGGCCGCCTTCATCTTCCGCGCGACTTCGGGAAGGGGTTCGGTGCCGCTCTTCCCGGTGGATGGGAACGGATAGAACTCCGTTCGAACCTCCGGAATCCTCTCGGACGCGATCTCGCCCACAGCCTTTCCCAAGACAGAACGCTCTAGAAAACGCAGTAGCCAGTCACTCTCCGATTTGAGCCACTCGTCGTGGGTGGGGACGTCCGACATAACCAGGAGCGTCTCCCCGGCCTTGACATCCAGGTTGACCTCCAGCATGTTGACGACTCCCCCCTGGATCCTCGCCTTATCGACCAAGGCTACCCCTCGTTATCCAGCAACCTTCAATCATCCAAGATGAGGTTATGGCACATGCAACAGAAAACGAGCGTTTGAAATCTCTATGAAGCAAAGTTCTTGGTGACGCGGATTTCCCGGCTCTAAAGGGCGGTGGCGCAGATCACACAGTTCTCGAGGTCGAGGGTCGGTTCCAGCTCCTTGTGGACGCCGCACATCAATAGATGAGTTTTCACGTAGCCACCCGCTTCTGTCAGCCCCACTAGAACGTCTAGGGGTCCTGCCTTGCCTCCAGCCAACTGAAGGACCATTCCATCCACCATACGGTTGACCTCCTTAATCTCCTCCAAGGGAAACTCGGAGCCACGCTTCAGGCGAACGTAGTTGCTCACGGCAGCCTGCGTGAGGCCCAGCATGTCCGCCACGGTCTGCTGGGTCAGCCCGTGGTCTTTGACCAGGCGCTTGGCAACCATCGCACGGATTGTGGGTATGACTGTTTTGGCTGAGAGTTCGTCAGGTACTAACATTCTCCGATGATATAGATTTAGACATCACTCTATATAAGGGCGTTATGGACGCATGTTCCTCCTTGTGCATAGCTTTAACAACCCGTGTGCCACGTTCGAAGTCATAACGGTGTTCGACCTCTTCCTTGGCCGCAGCCGTCAGACCTCCAGTAAGAACCATGACCAGCAGGTTCCTGCTGAACAGAACGCGAGTAGCGCGAGGCATAATGGATCCGGTAGGAGACACACCGCTGATGGAGGTTCGGAGGATAACCCGCAATATGCCTGAGGTCTCAGTGCATGGGAAGACCGAGTAGTACAACCCTTCCGGTTCGGTGAACTCAACACGGCGGTCAATATATGTAGTGGCCCACTGTCACACGGGCGAGAGAAGTGTGATGGCTATGAGACTCCTGAGGCAGATGGGCTTTGTGAAGGCCGTGAACCTAGCTGGCGGGATAGATGCTTGGGCGGAGAAGGTGGACCCGGCAGTGCCTAGGTACTGAGATCCCGGAGTTTCCTACTCCTCGGAGGGGACTTTCCACCTCGTTTCGTAGAACTCTAGCTCCTCCCGGTCGCGGGGACACTCGCTCAGCCTCAAGTGGCCGCACTTGTTGCA
This sequence comes from Candidatus Geothermarchaeota archaeon, assembly GCA_030601715.1. Taxonomy (GTDB): domain Archaea; phylum Thermoproteota; class Nitrososphaeria; order Geothermarchaeales; family JAUWBL01; genus JAUWBL01. The sequence goes on from JAUWBL010000032.1 coordinate 6,886, forward strand.
CTTCGCCATCGTGTAGTATCCGTAGCACAGGGTGCATCGCTGGTAGCCGTGCCAGCTCGTGGAGCCACATTCTGGGCAGGGACGGACATCGTACATCTCGTATCCTCCTTTGGTGGTTCTCTTCTTGAGGTTCATCTTCTTGAGGCTCATCTTCTTGAGGCTCATTTCGTTTCTGCCTTCCCTTGGATCGGCGAAGGGCTTCCGCTCTCCAAGATTACTTGTTGCGTCGGGTAGGGCATCACGATCCCGTTATCTTTGAATCTCTCCAGGATCATACGGAAAATATGGTCCTTGGCTCTCCTCCGGAGCCGGACGTGGGGTATGAAGAGTCTCACTCGGAGCTTGATGGCGAAGTCGCCTAGATCGTCGACGTAGATCCAGATGGGTCTGTCCCTCGAGAGATACCAGTACTCGGCTATGGTCTCTAGGATGATGTCCCTCGCCAGCTTTAGGTCGGAGTCATAGCTTATCTTGAGGTAGAACTGGACACGATACTGCTTGTCCGGCCTGGTGAAGTTGATGACGGTGCTGCTCATCACTTCGCTGTTCGGAATCGAGTAGTTGACGTAGTCCCGGGTGGTTATGTAGGTTCGGAACGTCTCGATGTCCTGCACGACGCCGTAGAGCTCCGCGTCGTCTCCAACCTGGATCCAGTCTCCCACATCGAAGGGTTGATCCAGCGTGAGTAGCGTTCCAGCGAAAAAGTTGCTGAGGACATCCTTCGCGGCGAAGCTTATGCCCAATCCTATGATGCCGAGCCCCGCAACGAGCGATCCGACCTCCACGTTGAACTGGCTGAGGACGAGGACGAGGCCTAGTACCCACACAACCATCACCGCGAGCCGAACCACCAAGTTTTCTGTAACCTCGGAATACTCCGTGATCAGGACTACTCTCTTCAGGATCCGGTCGACGAATTTCGCCGTCAGATAGGTAGCTATGAGAATCCCAAAGACAACAACCCCTTTCAGAATAAGCTGTGTCGTCTGAAGCTCCCGCAGACCTATCAGTATATCATCGTAGAACACAAAGGCCAACGACACCATGGAGACAATGTAGATCACAACTATGGCGTAATCCCTGATGGTAGCTCTCTTCACTCTAGGCATCGACCATGCCTCCTCTACAATTCTTCACCGATGGGCTGAGGTATTAAGGAAATGCCATACGGCTCCTCGAACGGATCGCTACGACGAAGACAGATACCTACCACCACCCTCTCAGGCCTCGCTTCTACGCTGGCCTAAAGAAGTAGCCGACATCCCCCTCCGGGGACCTCTCAACGACGAGTTCCAGCCTCATTCCGACCTCTAGTTCAGTGATGTCGGCGCCAATGACCCAAGCGAGAACCTTGACACCCTCCTTCAGCCTTCCTATCCCGACGATGTAGGGAGCCCTATCCCTGAAGGACTCGGGAGGATATGTGATCTTGGTGTAGGCCTCCAGCTCAGCCTCTTTGGAGAGCTCGATCCACTCGACATCCGAGGCCAAGCACTCTGAGCAGTCGGTCTGAGGCGGAAAGGAGATCGAGCCACAATCCCTACACCTTGTGGTGAGGACCTTTCCCCTCTCGATACCGTCCCAGAATTCCTTGGTCCTCTCTATCGGGATCTCATAGGACAGGGTCAGGGAGTGGGCGGATCGGAGCTGAGAGGGCTTATCCTTCATCACACCTCTCTCCCGAGAACAGTAACGTAGCACGTATGACCCGTTCCGCCGACGTTGTGGACGAGGCCCAGCCCGCTCGCTATTTCGGCCTGCCGGGAGCCAGCCTCCCCCCTAAGCTGCCTCGTGATCTCCACCATCATGGAGCAACCGGTGGCCCCTATAGGGTGTCCTTTCGCCTTGAGGCCGCCGTCCACGTTGACGGGGATCGTGCCGCCTAGATAGGTCTCGCCTTCCTCGACGAACCGTCCCCCTTCACCCTTCTCGCACAATCCAAGGTCTTCGTAGGCGAGGATCTCGGCTATGGTGAAGCAGTCGTGAACGCAGGCGACGTCGAAGGATTCCGGCTCGACATCGGCCCTCTCGTATGCCCGGCGGGAGGCCTTCAC
>JAUWBL010000191.1 GCA_030601715.1 Candidatus Geothermarchaeota archaeon
CGTTGCGAGATCCTGGCTCGGATCTGCGAATCTCTCGAGGAGTGCGGACATCATGGTGGGGTCTGATGACAGCTCTACCATCTGGGCCCTCTTCTTTGACATTCCTAGGAGTGTGTGGAGTTCCCGTGCCTGCTCGAAGCTTTCCCCTGGTTCATCCTTCTGGTTGTGGGATGGGCTGTGGCATCGGAGCATTCCCACCTTGTCAGCTCCGAGGACGAGGCTGGCCATAATCAGTGTCGAATCCAAGGCGTGGTGAGAGGGAAGTTCGAGAAGGAACACATCCGGAGGATGGACGAGGCCCTCGGCAAGCAGCCTGTTGACCTTCTCGGTTGACTCCGAGCAGTGGAAGAGTATGGATCGTGCGGCGCCGTGGTGGGCTCTGGAGTTCAGGACGATCCTTACTCTCTTGATGATGTCTGCTCTGCCGAGCCTTGGTAGCTCGATCGCCACGGGGGGACATATCCGTTCGCATAGGCTGCAGCTGATGCACGCCTCGGCTTCTAGAACCGGTGTTCGGTCGTTGTGTTTGAGGGCGCCTGTCGGACACGAGTCTATGCAGAGGTCGCAGCCAAACCTGTGTATGCATTTCTGGGGGTCGATTGAGGGCACGATGCGTTCATGTGTTCGGAAGAGGGAGGTGAACATGCCTCGGCGGGAGACCGAGGTGGAGAGGGAGGGAAGTTGGTGGGCGAGGTTGTTCTCAGGGACCTCCTCGGCGGTCGAGAGGTACTCTATGGCCTGAGTGAGGGAGAGGTACGTCCTGTCTCGGGCTTCTTCCTGTGTGAGGCCTGGCGGGTATCCCATGTACACACTCACGGTTTCGATGTTGTAGGGTTTGATGCCGGCTCGGAGAGCCGCCTCCCGGAGGAACCCGTGTTTCTCGTGTGCACAGACCCCAGACACTACCTTCTGGGCTCCAGCGCTTTGGATGTACTTTTCTGCCACACCGGATGTCCGAAAGGCTTCCTCTGAAACGACCACCCGGAGGCCAGGGTAGTTCTCCTCCAGTTCCGCACGCAGCTGTTCCGGGTCCGTACCGGGGGGAGCGGCGTCTTCGCATCTGCTCAGGATCAGAAGCATATCGTCGATCTCATGCTGACCGTGTGGAGCCTCGACCGCCCGTTCTCCATGGCTTGTACGAGAAATCGTCTTGTCCATCTGTTTCTCCAGCATCTAGTTGTGGAGGTGTGACGGTTTCTAATACTGGATGATTCGTGTCTCATACTCCTTAACCCTTCTGTATAGAAGCCCTATACTCGACAGATCGAGTCACGCGACAAGACATGAAGCTGGAATGATGTGTCCAGTATATTTCATAAAGGCTATGCTCTTTTCAACACCACTCGAGGTACGTTCTGTTAGGAGGGTTATCTGTGGCTAAGTTCAGCAGAAGGAGTTTCCTCAAAGCCGCTTCTGTGGCAGCTGTCATCGGTTCAGCGGTCTATGCGCTGACCCGTGCTGATCCTCTTCTCGATGTTTTCTCAGACAAGGAGGTCATCGAAGGAGGGGAGACTCGAGTATACAATGGGGCGTGTGCCCCGGATTGCTGGAGCGGCTGTCGCCTGCACCTGCATGTCCGGGATGGCAAGCTCGTCAAGGTCGCACCGGCGCCCTACCCTGATCCTCAGTACAACAGAGTATGCCTAAGGGGTCTCTCCAACGTCCAGAGGGTCTACAATCCTCTGAGGCTCAGGCACCCGATGAAGCGGGTCGGAGAGCGGGGGGAGGGCGAGTGGATGCAGGTTTCGTGGGACGAGGCAATAGACGAGATAGCCCAAGAGTTCACTAGGATCCGCGACGAGTATGGACCGAGTGCAGTAGCCATGGTCGCATCAGCTGGCTACTACGGCCGAATCAACGGATACTATGGCGCCAATGTGAGGTTCGCTGACGTATTCGGGGGCACCTACGCCTCCGGGGCTAATGATATAGCCATGCCGTTGGGCATCTTCCAGGTCGTGGGCGGCCCCGCCTTTGGCCAAGGCAACGAGGCCGCCGACCTTGCCAACGCCAAGCTCATCATAGCTTGGGGCGCCAACATAACCGAGGCTAACATCCACAACTGGCACTTCGTAGCCGACTCTCTGGACAACGGGGGTAAGCTCGTCGTCATCGACCCGATTTTCACGATCACGGCTTCGAAGGCTCATGAATGGGTTCCCGTAAGGCCCGGGACGGACACGGCCTTGGCGCTGTCGATGATGAACGTGATGATCAGGGAGGAGCTCTACAACGAGGACTTCGTGCTTGAGCACACTGTGGGGCCGTTCCTGGTCCGAACCGACAACGGCCAGTTCCTGAGAGAGAAGGACCTCTTTGGCAATGAAAATGAGAGCCATGTGATTTGGGATCTCAACACGAATGAGGCACGGCCCTTCTACTGGGGTGACCTTAGACCCACCCTTAGGGGCGAGTACCACGTTGGAGAGTTCACCGTCAAGCCTGCCTTCCAGTTGCTCTGGGAACTTGTCGACCAGTATCCCCCTGAAGTTGCATCGGGGACAACGGGGGTTCCGCCGGAGCAGATAGAATCAGTAGCACGAGACTACGCCACAATAGAACCTGCGACCATCTACCCCGGATTCGGGCTCGACAGGTATCATCACGGCGACCTGGCTGGACATGCAATAGCTACTCTGGCTGCCCTCACAGGAAACATAGGGAAGCCGGGAGCCACCCCTTGGGGCGGCTTTGGTGCCGCTGCTCTTGTGACGTGGAAACTGAACATCTGGCAGTTCACTCACCCTGCGCAAAGGGTATCACCTCTGAACATGCTCCTGTTCTTCGACGCTGTTTCCGAAGGTGTGCCCTATCCGATAAAGGCAGCATTCATAACTAACTCCGGATTCCTCACGACCTATCCAAACAAGAACAAGATCCTGA
>JAUWBL010000137.1 GCA_030601715.1 Candidatus Geothermarchaeota archaeon
GGGACAGCGACATAACCTTGGAGAGACTCAGGGAGGAGGGGACGTTCAGGTATACCGAGTACCCCCATGTTCCATATCAAGATCTGAACTTTGGGACACCTTCTGGTCGGCTAGAGTTCTACAAGGAGTGGCTGAATGTAAACGTTCACTACGGTCAGGAGATACCCCACTCTGAGCAGAGGTTACCTGTTTTCAAGCCGCCCGTTGAGGCCTGGCACGAGAATCCTCTCCACGAGAATTATCCACTTGTGCTGATTCAAGCGGCCTCCAGGTTCAGGGTCCATACTCAGTGGACCAACTTCCCTTGGCTGCTGGAACTCAACCCCGAGCCAACTGTAGACTTGAGCCCCCGCGATGCTGAGGATCGGGACATTGTCACGGGAGATACTGTTCGGGTCTTCAACGACAGGGGTGAGGTGGTTCTCAAAGCCGTCGTGAATCCAGCCATCAGTCCTGGCGCGGTGAACTTGGCGAAGGGAGCTATGGAGGACCAGTACGTGAGGGGCGACTTGCTCGAGTTGCTTCATGACCAAAGGAACCCGGTTACGATGAACTGCTCGTACTTTGATGTCCTTGTGGAAGTGGAGAAGGAGGCGTAGGGTGATGCCGAGGTGGGGTATGGTCATAGACCTGGACCGATGCATAGGATGCAACACGTGTGCGATAGCCTGCAAGGTGGAGAACAACGTGCCGCTGGGGCTGAGTTGGAACAGGATCATGACGGTGGGAGGTGATTTGGCTGATCTTCCGTCTGGAGAATATCCGAACTTGTCGCTCGAGTATCTGCCGCTGAACTGCCAACACTGTGACAACGCGCCGTGTGTTCAGGTGTGTCCGACTGGCGCTACACACTATCGCCCTGAAGGAGACGGCATCGTAACCTTGGATTATGACAGATGTATTGGATGTCGATACTGCGTGGTTGCGTGTCCGTACGGCGTCAGGCAGTACAACTATCGGGAACCTCTTCACGAGCCTGACCTCAAGGTGGGAGGTGAAAACGTGCGAGACAGGTACATCGGTGTAGGGGAGAAGTGCTTGTTCTGCGAGCACAGGATCGACCAAGGTCTGAAGCCCTTCTGCATTGACGTGTGCCCTGCCAGGGCTAGGTTCTTCGGTGATCTAGACGATCCCGAGAGCGAGGTTTCGCAACTGATCACCAAGAAGGAATCCTTCCGTCTGCTGGAGGAGCTTGGAACGGAACCAAAGGTATACTTCGTCAGGAGGGAGGTGGAGTAGGATGTCCCGTGTGGAGAGGAGCTATTTGAGGCCAGTGGTCAAGACAACACCTGCCTTCTACGGCTTCTTGGTGATGCTCCTTGTCGGCTGCGGACTGCTGTTCTATGCTTGGTGGATTCAGTTGACTGAGGGGCTCGAGGTGACAGGGATAAGTCATTGGGTTCCTTGGGGCGTCTACATATCGACGTTCGTGTTTTTCGTCGGTATGGCGGCGACTTCGTTGGCAACATCCGCTTGGATTCGCCTCCGCAGCAAGGACGAGTATCTGCCTCTGGCTAGGATCGGAGAGTTCTTGTCCTTAGCCTCTCTGCTGGTCGCCGCAGTAGCCATAACCATGGACCTGGGAAGACCTGAGAGGATGATCTCCCTCTTCACCTCTGGTCGTCTGGGCTCACCGATGGTGTGGGAGCTAATAGGGATGACAGTTTTCGGAGCTGGCGCATTGCTCTACATCTACTTCACGCTGAGGTATGACTACAGGTATCTTTCAGAGAGCGTGAAAGAGGCTCCTCTCCGCCTCAAGGGGTTGATCCTCCTAGGCGGAGGGAAGGGCGACCGGGGCAGGGTTCCAGGCTGGCTCTCAGTCATTGCGATACTCTTGATGGTCTTCTTCATCGGCGTCGACGCATGGCTGTTCGGGTCTGTCATAGCCCAGCCCAGTTGGCAGTCGTTGTTGATAGGGCCTGTCTTCATAGCCGCAGCACTGGCATCCGGCGTCGCAGCCATAGCTGTTGCCTCAGGATTGGCTGGAGCAACCTTTGGTCTACATAACTACCTAACCAGGTCTCTCTTTCGTGGTCTCAGCCGTGCTCTGGCAGTTCTCATGACCATCTATCTAGCTGTCGTTGCCGTTGACAAGGCCATGGTTTTGGCTCTGGGCTCGGCAGAGGAGATAGCTGTAGCTGAAGCCGTTCTCACGGGTGAGTTCGCTTGGAGCTTCTGGCTGGCGGTAGTAGTGGGTTTCCTCGTGCCGATCGCGGTACTCTTGTCTCCAGCAGGGAGCTCAAAGAAGGGGGTTGTGCCAGCTGCTCTTCTGGCGCTGTTCGGCATCTGGATCTATCGATACCTCGAGTTGGTACCCTCGATGACCAGACCGTTCATCCAATTGCCCTGGGGGTCGACGGGTCCCTTGCCAACCTACACACCGACATTGATAGAATGGGGTCTCGTTGCGGGCTTCTTCGTTCTCGGGACTCTGGCGTTCACCGTGTTGATGAAGCTTTTCCCAATGACGCCCGTCCGTGAACGACAGAGTGCGCACGTGTGATTGAGAAGGGAGCGCCCACTTCCTCCCCTTTCTTTCCCTTTTCTACTCACTGGCAAGTCTAGAACAATGGCGTGAGCATAGGGTTCATAGGTGCATAGTGAGATGGTCCTCGAATTCTTCGCTGTTCCCGAGAACATTTTGCTCCTTGTCTCCCTTGTTCTGCTCTTGGCGCAGCCCCTTCTCAGGCTTCTTCGTGTGAAGATAGACTCAAGGTCTTCCTTCTACCTCTCAGTCTCTGCCTACCTGATTCTCGTTGGCGTGTTCTTCTCATTTGTTCGATACTTCCTGGTGGGCGACCTTCGTATGAGTGAGGTATTTCTGCGTAGCTCGCCGGATGCACCCATTCTTCACAGATTGGTCGCCTCCTGGAGCGGAGCCGGGGGGTCTTCTCTCATGTTGGTGTTTCTCCTCGCTCTGTCCGCTTTGGCGTTGCACGTCGCCAGCAAACGGGGTATGGATCAGCGGAGGACGGCGTTTGTGACCTTCGATCTGTTCTTGGCTTACTTCCTCGTTATGGCCCTGTTCACGGGGCCGTTCTCCTTCACAGCTGATGCGCCGGTTGGAGGCAGGGGTCTGCCTCCGTCTCTGCAAGCCTTCTGGACGGCTATACATCCGCCCCTGATATTTGCTGGATACGTTCTTGCCTTCCTTGCCTTCGCCTTCGCCATCAACAAGCTCGGAAGTGATGACCCCGCCGATACGAGGCTGTACCGGGTCTTCGCTCGGAGCTCGTGGCTCCTTCTGACTGTGGGGATAGCCTTGGGTGGAGCCTGGGCGTATGGGGTGTTGGGTTGGGGTGGATACTGGGCTTGGGATCCCCTGGAGACGTCGGCTCTCCTGGTGTGGCTTGCCTTGACGGGTTTCGTCTACTCGAAGCGGCTGTCCTCCGAAGCCGTGGTCGAGGAGTTCATGCTGTTTCTGACTGTTGTGCTGATTTTCTTCTCCATGTTTGTTGTTAAGAGCGGCTTCCTGCTGTCGGTCCACGCCTACGCCCTCACCTTCGTAGGGCCCCTTTACCTGACGGCGATCCTTCTGGCGTCAGCGGCCTCTCTCGTGGGGCTGAGACGTAGGCGGCTTCCCTTCCTACCCTTCGAACTCGATTTCGCCATCCCCGGAAAATTCCTGCATGGGGTGGCCTTCTGGAGCCTCTTCTCGATGATTATCGTCTGCTTCTCGGGTTTGGCCTCCGGGCTCTTCGCGGGTCTGATCGTCGGCACCCCCGCTCCGACTAGCCCCGAGTACTTCACGAACTGGACATATCCCTTTGTCATTGTGTTCCTCTGCTCAGTCTCTGTTCGAGGTCTGGCACCTTCGCTCGGTCTGCGCCGTGCGGGCTTCTCCGTCTTGGCGTATCTAGCCGTCGGGTCCGTTATGGCCCTGTTCAACATGCCCAGCGCGGTTGCCTTGTTCAATCTTGTATTGCCTCTCCTGCTTTTCGCATTGTTTTCATCTGTTGTAGGAGTAGCCACAGCTGAATCCATCAGGGGGCGATGGATGCGCCTCTTCGAG
>JAUWBL010000065.1 GCA_030601715.1 Candidatus Geothermarchaeota archaeon
AGGAACCTACACCCTCAGCTACAACTCGTCCCGTGGACTCCTGGATGATTTCAGTTGCCATCACATACCGGACAGTCTCGAAGCCATCTTCATCCTTATCATAGAAACGCTCCATAATCCGATGCCTAGGCCTACACAAGAAGAAGCCAATCAGCTTTCCAGCTCCCGGGTCAAGAAGAGTCGGCTTCTTACCCCTGCCGAAAATCTTTGTGGTAAAATCAACCTCCGGAATTAGCCACTGCTGGAACTTGCTCGTGAGCATCTGGCTCGTCTGCATGTAGTTATCTACGACTTCCTCTGAGATAACCAACTGACTAGGCGGGCTCTTCACGACTAAGTCTTTATCCTTTTCACCTACCATAATCACACTTCCTTTACTTTTCCTCTTCCTTGATGAACCAGACCTGCTGGAAGGCCCAGCTAGCTTGGAATACAGTTGGACCTATTCGGTTTGCCTCCTTCCGGTACTCGTCGTCGGCAACCTCCTTCCTGAATAGGGACATCGCATCTGGGAGTGGATCCTGACCCTTACGATACCAGTTGTCCCCTTTGTTCTCAGGTTTCTTTGACTCCGTGATCATCCTGTGCACTTTCAGCCATCCCTCAGAATGTCTGTCGGCGCAATCGAGAATGGCCCTAGCGAAGGCGTTCGCTTCTGCCGTGTATCAACCCATTGCCCCACTCTCTCCTTTGGCCGCCCTCTTACCTGCCTCAAAGGCCTCCTTAGGCGTCATGGGCTCCCAGGTGTGAGGCTGGGCATAGAGATGTTCTCTGCGATTTTCTTTCTTCAATTTACTTTAGCTCCCTGTCAACGGGGTTCGACCACCTCGGCCTCGATGACCCTCTTCTCCCGCTTATCCTCCAGCAGGAAGCCCTCAAGACCCTCTGGCCTCTGTAGGGCTAAGTCCATAAATTCGGCAAAGGTTCCCATGCTGTCGTCGGGTAGCCGCTTGGCGATGTAGCTCATGAACTCGTGGTGGACGTCCACGATGCCTATCTTGGCGGCGGCCACCTTCCGCTCAAGCAGGTCATGAAAGAGCTTCCAGGAAGCCTTCTCCTCGTCAACAATCTTGACCAGACCCCTGCTTCTTCCTCTTCTGACCTGCCGCCTGATGAGGACGGGCTCCATCCTGAAGTCGACGATCTTCTCCACGTTGCCGATCTTAATATTCATCGAGAACGCGAGGATCTGAGACCCCGTTACCCGGTCCTTAATCCAGCCCTGGGCCTCCACGTCGAGCTCGTCGAGAAGGGCAAAGATCTTCCCCTTCCACGTGCTGACGGAAAGCTTGGTTGTGCGACCGGGAATCTTCTCGAAATCCTTGGTGCTGATCTCAACGGTTCTCATATCCTCATAACCTCATTCATAATTCTGAGCTGGTCCAACGCTATCGGGGCCGACTTGGGCTCTGTGGAGTACAGGATGTCCACGATCTTCCCGTCCTTGTCGATGTAGACCTTCTGCACGGGGCAGCTATCCTTCCGGCACTTGGCGCCGTATCCCATACGTTGCGCCATGTTCAGCAACCCTCCGCAGCCAGGGCATCTGTGGGCTATAGTTTTACCCATTCACTTTCTTCTCCCAAACTTTTGGATCAAATAGGCCTTCCTCTCGTATCTTCCGTCGCGTTCCCTCGCTATAGTAGCCGGACTTGTATCTCTCTTCAAATTGTTTCTTCATCTCCTCCAGAACAAGTTCGATGTTTTTAGCCAGTTTCTTCAAATATTTCTCCTTGTCATCGTGACTTTGGACGAGATCATAAGCTGCGTCTACCTTTTGTCTCAACCCATCGATCTGCTTCTGTAGGCTGTCTATGCTTACCATTATGGAAGAGGTGTCGAGAGACTTCGTTTGCGGTATGGCTGACAGGGCTTCCATGTGTTTTGCTTGTACTAGGCTCTCCAAGTAGAGGAGGGCGGACCGAATATTGGGATCGAGCTCTCCTAGTGCCATCTTGTACCGTGTTTCTTTGCTCATTGAGGTGCCTCCTCTACTTGGTGGATCCACTCGCCGAATAGGCGGAGCATCCTGAGGTCGTATATGCCGTAGCCTCCCTTTTGCCAGCGGGGACGCCTCCTGCGAGGCAGACTGGTGCGAATGTCGGGTTTGGCTTTTCTTTTCCGCTCCCATCGGTCTGTGATCATGACCATGAGACCCTTCGCCGCAGGGGATGCGTGGGACTGGACGAGTTTGGGCGCCCATTTCTTCATCTGTTCTCGGTATCTTTTGAATATTCGACGCCGTATATTCGGGGCGAGTTTGATCTCACTCAGGGACAGGCTCTATGGCCTCCTTTGCTACGGCCTCCCTGAGGCGTGTCCAGAGGGATTTGCTTTTCTCCTCGACGTCGTCTACTCTCTCGCGTGTGGCGATCTCTAACTTGTCGACATAGGCCGTGAGTTCCCCGAATGCCTTCAAGGTATCGTCCAGCCTCTTCTTAGTGCTCTTCTCCATTTTGTCAAGCCGATCCTCTATGAACTTCTTGAACTCGGCAAACTCCTTTGAGGTTACTACTTCCACCAAACAATTCACCTCCCTTCGTCTTCTTTTTTGTAACGTTTAGTCAGGTCTATGGAGATGGACACCTTCATATGGAAACCCAAAGCCTCCATCTCCTCTTGGAAAGCGGCTACCCGTTTCATAGCATCCTTAAGATCCTTCAACCCTGGGCCTCCTCCCTTCTTACCTTCTTGATCAGCCATTCCCTCTGCTTCCGCGATAGATCTGCTATCTTCATCTCCGTGAGGCCACATCGAAGACAAAAGTGTGAAAGCCTCTTTCCAATTAAATCCGGTGTGGGATAGGCTGGTGAACTCTTCTGACCAGGGATTGGAGCAAGTACCCAATCATGATCTTTAAATAAACAAATCAGACGCCCTTTCATGTATTGCTTCGTTATCTTCGCCGACATCAGCAGTCGTCCTCCCTGTAGATTCCGTGCATCATGATGAGGAAAGAGGGAATGAAGCAAAGGGCTATGATCGCCTTCGTGGTCAAGGTCACACCGAGTATTATGAGAGGTAGTATCAGAGAGGCAAAGATGCCTGTAATTCCTATGAGCATCTCGAAGATCGGGCTTCTGATCCCACCTATGAGCCCACCTATGAACCCTGGAACAGCCCTTATCTTCTCGACAAATCCCTGGGCTAGCCACCGCCAGAATCTGGGCTGCTCACACACCGCCATCAGCCTCCAGCCTCTTCGCCTCTCTGTACATCCGCAATATGCGGGCCTCCACATGATCCCTGACCGCGGCCTCAAGTCGTGAGACCGCGCTCCCGATTCCAATCGTCATAGATGGATCACCATCCACTATCTCCCTCATGCGCATGACGAGCCCCGCCAGCTCCTCCATGGACTCCTGATTCATTCCTCGTCTTCAACCTCTGGCTTCTCGGTTGCGGCTTTCTTCCCCTCCTGGTAAGTCACGAAAAGGCAAAGCCAGAAGAGGAACGACAGGACTATGCCGGAGCCGAGACCTATCCAGAAATCAACGGTCTGCCAGCACGCCATCAGGCTTTAACCTCCTCCATTTCTCTCTCCACCTTTTCCAAAACTTTGAAAGCCTCTCTTCCGATTGAGGTGAGACCCCAAATGGTGTAGTCAAGGACGGGAGTTTCTTCTAGTATGCCGTTATCCGTAAGTTTCTCAAGATGCCAAGTTAGGCTCCCTTCGCTAACCAGTCGATCCAGCCTGTCAGAGACTCTGCGTTTGATTCGTTCAAAGTTTTTGCCACCAGGAACCAAACCGAGGTCCATAATGATGGCAAGTCGAACATCACTCGTGATAGCAATGGCAAACTGTTCAAGGGTTAGATGTGGCTTGAAGAGTCCTAAAAGATTTTCAACAAGTGTCACTAGCCCTCAGCCTCCTCCTTCCAAGGGTAGAGCTCAGGATCGTGTACCCAGGGTTCATATACATAACAGAGTTTGAGCTTACCTTGGGGCCCTATCTCGGCGATCAAATTGTTTCCAGGCTCTGCCAAAATAATGCAGCCCCCAAAAGGCTTCAGAACGAGGACGATTTTCAAGCCTTAGCCTCCTTTTCGATGTCGTAAAAGTCCTCGGGAAACTTTGGCTCCTCCTGGCCCATCTTCCTGATCTTCTGTTTCAGTCTCCTTATCGTCGCCTCGGAGGAGATGATCCCCTTCCTGAGCTTGAACTGGTAGTACTGCACGTCCAAGAGGTATTCGAGGGCGCGGATGAGCTGGTCAACGACGTGGGACTCGTCATTCGTCATGTCGTGGACGTCTATGTGCCTCAGGCTGTTCACGATGTTGTAGACGCCCTTTCCGGTGAGGTTGATGCACTCGTCGACGAGGTCACCCATCCGATTAAGCTGCTTGTTCATCAGCCCTCAGCCTCCTCTAAGTGATCCAGTATCAGCTCGACTGCATCTTTTAGGTAACTGATGCTTATCGGCGTCGTGTAGACTCGGCTTTTTTCGAGGAATCGTCTGGCCTCTTTGAGTTTCTCACCCATCAGCCCTCAGCCTCCTTCGGCTTCTCAGAACGATGATAGGGAAATGCGTATTTCCGAACTTTCTCAGCAGTATCTGCATCCGAGGTCGGAATCTTCACAGTTCTGGGCAAATCAAGGTCTATCTGCTGTGTAACTTTGCGGCAAACGGGACAGTGAATAAAGTTACTTCCGACCTTGCTTCTATTCCATGCCCGGACATTGCCACATTCCTTACAGGCAGATAGACAGACTTGGTGCCTCGTAATGTTGATTTCAACCATCAGCCCTCAATCTCCCCTCTCTTGATTTTAGCCCAGCACTTGGGGCCTATCCCGCGCTCAACGCTCTTCGGAACCCTGAGAGGCTTCCCGCAGACACGGCAGGTCGTTGACGCCATGTCAGGCCTTAGCCCCCTTTGGCTTCCCTACGAGAACCTCCATGAGAATAGCTTTCCAGGTCCTTTCGCCCTTCACCTTCATAAGTTCGTCGTATTCGTCGTCGTCCAAAATTATCTGGATCTGCTTGACCAATGTGTGTCAGTATGTATGCCGAATAAAAGTTTATAAGATTATAGGTTTACCTGATTTGGTAATGGTTGAGAAAGGACACATATCCGTGAAGGATGTGGACATGGATGCTTTCCTTGAGATCAAATCCATCGCTGCTAGGAATAGAAAGCGAATGGGCGACATCGTCACTCAGGCCCTGAAGATGTGGCTGGAAGATTACAGAGAAAACGAACTAAAACAACAAAGCCTGGTTAACTCGTAGATACCCCCACCCCTACTATGTAGGGGTACCCCTACCATTCTTCGCTAGACGGCAAGGGGGTTCTTCTCCTCAGCTCTCAGCTCGACGCCGATGAACTCAGGGATTAACGCCCAATAGGCCCTCAGCTTCTCTTCTCGGGTCATAAGGTCAGGAAGAGAACTTAGCGAGGTCTCGGTAGTGTGGTCCCTCATGCACGCGATTCTCTTATCCCGGGGACAGTCGCCGCAGTTGAAAGGAGGGACCTCACCGCAGATATGCACGTATGCATCATGTTCTTCTTCGCTCAGAACCTTCGGCACGACGTACTCCGCATCTTCTTCTTTTTCATTCATTTCTCAGCCTCCGATCTTATGAAGTTGGGCCTCAGCATCAAAGTCTATTTCCACTCCTAGTTCATCTGCGACTAAATATGCTGCCTCAATGTCTGACATCTTTGAAATAGGGTATTGGTTCTTGTAAGAATCCATTTTCTTGATAATGTTTCGATATGAAATCACATATCCTCTATGGATCCGCTCGATAATATTTTCAGCCTCAAGGGAAATAATGGGCATTCCTCAGCCTCCATTGACTTTTCCCTGAAAAATCAACCCCTCCTGTCCAAGACGCCAAGGAACCTGTAGAGGGCGTCGGCGCACTCGTCCCTAACTATGTTCCTGAACAACTTTCCTTGCCAATACACGTTCATATCGTCGTACTTCCTCTGGGGAAGGTGACCGTGCCAGAAGTCCGAGTCGAGGAATATCGCCCTCCCGCCGAGCAGGAAGTCGGGGCTGTGCGGGAACCCAGGGTGGGGGACGGCTTCGGGGTGCTCCCCGTAGAACCTCCTCTCCTGCTTCGTCCACTTGCCCCTGATCTTGGACATGATCTCGCTCCTCTTCTCCTTGCTGACCCTGTCGGTCAAGGCCAAGCCTCCAATATCCTCCTGCCCAAGAAAGTTATCACGTTGGTCGTGACGGCGTTTCCGAGGCACTTGTAGCGTTGAGTATCTGAGAGCCAGTGAATCAAACAAATCTTCCCATTCTGTCTCTTTCCTGAGTTGGTGGTGGATTCCATCCGTCTTCCTTGCGATGTAATTTGATGTGGCACCCTCGACAGAGAACTTGTA
>JAUWBL010000130.1 GCA_030601715.1 Candidatus Geothermarchaeota archaeon
ACACATGGCTGACCAGGGAAGAATTGACCGTATAGTTGAGATTCTTACGAGAGGAAGATTTTCCCACGGATACTTGATCGGGAGGAAGGAGGCTAAAGACGTGTTGGGCCTGAACGTGGTAAACGTGTCGAAGAGAGTCGATGCAGTGATACGTCAACTCTACGCGGAGTATGACGAGATTCTTCGCCTCAGCGAGCCGTTCTCTGAGGAATCTGTCCTAGGCTCCCCAGATGCAGAAGTGGGCCAAGCCACCTTCAACCGTGGGATCGTTGAATCCGACAATCTCACCCATGTCTACCGGTCAGAACATGAGGTCAGCAGGGTCTCTCTGGAGCCACCCGCAGTCCCAGCCCCGATGCGAGCATATCTGCCTAGGGTGCTTAGCGCGGCCTGGGTAGCAGACACTGAAATATAGCCCATGCCAGAGATCGATGTTGGGTGGCCTCGGGATGGTAGACCAGATAGAGGATCCTAGGCGTGCGACTGCGGGCCTAGCCTCGGCTACGCAACTTGAATCAACAGACTCAGCGCTGTATCCGGCTGGATCCTCATCTAGCGCCACCGAGAGCTACGTGTTTCTGCCTACGCTGCCATCACAGGAAAGCGGCAGAGAGGCCCCTCCCCTTACGACCAGAAAATCGAGATTCAGATCCATTCTGAGGCAGTCCCTGCGACGCAATAAAGAGATACTCGACGAACTCTCGCGATACTAGGCTCCTTGAAGCTAGTCTATCTCAGCTGGGACGAACTCCAAGAGATTCATGAGTCTGTGATCTCGCGGTCCGGGGATCTTCCGGGCGTCAGGCAGCAAGGATTGGTGCATCTATGCGTGGAGGCACCCCAGAGGAAGATCTATGGACACGAAGTCTACACGTCAATCTTTGAGAAGGCTTCATCCTACCTCTTTGAGATGGCCAAACTTCATCCCTATTCTGATGGCAACAAACGCACCGGATATGAAGCAGCCTACGTTTTTCTCCGCCGGCATGGATATCTCCTCGTTGCCTCCAAGACGAGTGCCGTTGGGGTGTGCAGGGAAACCGCCGAGTGTAGTTACGATGTGGAAGGACTTGCAGGATGGATGACCGAGAACGTTAGAAGAGCGCCAGCTCGCGTATAGTCATCTTCGTTTACACCAGAAACGGGAAGCTCAGCTGCGACCTCTGCGAGAGCACCGACTGCATCCACACCCGGAAGGGAGAGAAACATCTCTCAAACCCCCGACCCCTCTTCTCCATGTTTATGTCTAGTGTCTAGACACCCTTCTTCGATGGTTGACTACTCCCTCAGAAACTCTGCAAAGGCCGGCTCTGGCCAGGACTGTTTGTACTGAGATCGAGACTCCTAGTTGTGCCAGTCTTTGGTTAGGTCCAGCTCATGCTGTCCCTGTACTTCTGCACACGCTCGCCTCTGGCGGGCTTCCGGAAGACGAAGAGGTGCTCGTGCATTATCAGGAGGAAGTTGTACTCCACCGAACGCTTCGTCCAGAAGGGGGTTGACTTGCACCGCCACTGCTTCTTGATGACGTCCTCCCTCAGAACGAAGCCCGCCTCCAAGAAGGCCACCATCACCCGGAAGGCCACGGGAACGTAGTGCTTGTTCCTCCTCGTGTCTCCCATGAGGACGGCGCAGTGGCCCCCTGACCCTAACACCCTCAGGCTCTCCGAGGCCACCATCCCCATGCTCTCGACGTATTCCTCCAGGTTTCGGACGGAGGAGAGGTCGCCCTCCACGGTGTCCTTCGAGTAGGGGATGATGTTGAGGTAGGGAGGGTGGGTCGCAACCAGGTCCACCGTGTCATCCGAGATCAGGTTCAGGTTCCGAGCGTCCCCCACAAAGGTGATGTGCTCGGCCTCTCGGAGGGATCCGTCGTCGAAGTTCAGCCGGTCCCGGCTAAGCATGACGCAGTGGGGGTTCACGTCTACCCCTATGCTGTTCCTCTCCAACAGCTTGCACTCAACGAGGGTGGTCCCCGATCCACACATCTGGTCGAGAACCGTGTCACCTTCCCGCGAGTATCTCAACAGTATGTTTCTAACTACCTGGGGGGACCAGTTCCCCCGAAAGTTGCCCCTGTGGGTCGCCCAGTCTCCCCTCTTGGGGAAGGACCACACGGTCGTGGTTTCCATGTCGAAATCGGTCGGCTCGGTAGATCTGAAGCCGTTGTTTCCTAGGGGGATCTCCACACTCCTCTTGCCGAGACGGTCGCCGAAGACCACCACATCCTTGACGCTGAGGAAGGAACGATACTCCTCCTCTGTGATGGGTTCCATCGCTTGGATAGTGTCGGTTGTGGCCGTAGTCTCCAGCCCCCGGTGAGAGGTGAACAACCCTCACCTAGCGGGCATCGCGATAACAAAACGTGTTTACCCCCGACCGGATCCTCGGCGTCAACGGTTCATCCGTATTTAACGTGAAGGTGACGGAACCCGACACAGGCCGCCGCAGGACGGCTTCGAGGATATTCACCCGCGTGAAGCCGCATGAGATGTGGAGGATTCACAGGTTCACTATTGTCACACGGAAAAGCCAGCAGTCCAAAGATAAGCGGAAAGCCTGCCTCCAGCCTCCCTTCAGCCCGAGGAGCCTGGGCTCTCTGACCCAGCTCGGTCTACCGTAGAATTTTTTTCCTCGCACACACGCACAGACACGTGGCGGGTGCAGCGGCAGCCCTAGAAGGCCCTGGACAGCTCCGAGAGGGGGTGTCCCAAGCAGGAGAGATCGAAGGCCTTGTACCAGCCGAAGGGCGCCCTGTGGACTCGGATGCCCCTGCCTTCGAACTCCTCGTGCATCGCCCCCAGAACCGTTACGGCATGATCCGCTCGGCTGAGGTTGCTGGAGAGATGGGAGTAGGGGTAGAGCACCACCGAGTCGGCCTTGATCCGTCCAACCACCTCCTCCATGTCCCTGCCCATCTCCTCCCTCACCTGATCCAGCCGTTCTAGGTCGCCTTTCTCTACGGTGACGAAGGCTACCAGAGTGTTCTCGAACTCCTCGGCGTCGCCCTCTCTCGCCTCCTCCACCGTGGGGATCCTCACCCTCTCCCTGACCCTGTACGCGAACCTTGAGGCGTGGATGTAGAGGGCCTTCATCTCAATCTCTTCAGAAAGGCCGTCATGGTTTGGTCCCTCCTGTAGGCCTTGAGGGCCCCGACGAGAGCCCTGATCCTCCTCTTAGGAGGAAGGGTCGGGAAGACCTGGTTCGCCAACCTCGAGCAGATTCGCTGATAGTTCAAATACTCCCTGACGGCGGCCTCTTCCTCGGAGGGCATGGACTCGAGATCGACGGATCCCAGTCGTTGGTCGAGTTCACCGTCTTGAGACCACTGATGCAGAACGCTCCACGCGCTGCTGTCGAGCACGGCGTATCTCTCAGGAAAGCAGACGGCTAGGACGGCGGATGCCACGGGGACGCCGATGCCGCTCATATCTGTCAAGGCGGCGATCTTTTCCTTTAGAGTTCCCGTCTTCTCGTCGTCCAGCACCAAGGCTGTTGAGGCGCGGATCTTTCTCCTGAGGCCGACGTTGCTCGCTTTTATGTTGTTCATGGTTATGCCAGCCCTCCACCTGACGGCCATGAAGAAGTCCCTGGGCGTCATGTAGCCCTTCCGCCTGACGGAACGATGAACGTTTCGGAAGAGGACATCCTCCAGCCTCTGCCTTCTGCGGAAGTAATCGAAGCGTTTCGGACTCAGCATCTCCTTCTTTCCACCCCTTATGGCTCCATTGGCGCTTTAAAGAAGGGGGTCCTTCAACGAAGGCGGCTCAGCAGCTTAAAGTCAGCTGCCTCGGCCTGTATCCTTTGAACAACATGTCGAGCGTCGTGCAGGTTCTTCCGGTGAAAGGGATCCCCTATGTGACGGGCGGAGACAACGTGGCCGAGCTGATCGTGGCGGCAACCCAAGCTCAGGGACCTCGCCTCGAAGATGGTGACATACTCGTTGTGTCGCAGAAAATAGTCTCGAAGGCGGAGGGAGCCATGATCCGACTCGACGAGGTCGAACCATCCCAGGACGCCTCTGGGCTGGCCGGGGAGCTGGACAAGGATCCGAGGCTCGTCGAGGTGATCCTGGGACAGAGCAGACGCGTCGTTCGCGCTACTCGCGG
>JAUWBL010000028.1 GCA_030601715.1 Candidatus Geothermarchaeota archaeon
GCGGCGTTGCTTTCACCCTTGGACAACCTGTTATGGGACAGGCCAAGGCTGGAGGAGCTGTTCAACTTCTCCTACAAGTGGGAGATCTACCAGAAGGCGAAGAAGCGGAGGTATGGGTACTACGCGATGCCTATCCTTGTCCGAGACAGGCTGGTGGGGAGAATCGACCCCAAGCTGGAGCGAGAGGAAAAGATGTTGGTCTGTAACCTGTTCCAGATCGAACCAGAAGTCGATTTCGTGGATGTGGGACCTTACATAACGGATTGTGTTTATCGCTTAGCAGAATTCCTGGGGGCGAAGAGAGTTGTAGTCAAGGGAGTGGAACCAGCTAGTCTTACAGGTTCTATCAAACGCAGATTCTTAGTCTCGGGGAAGGGCTGACGTATTCAGAGCAAGGGGGAGTTCTGTGCGAACCGCTCTCTTTATCTGTTTGACCCTAAGATCATAGAATATAGTGATCTGTATGAGTGGGATGCGTCCGAGGTTTTGGCTGCCGGTGTCGGTGTCGATCGTCGTGGGAATCGGCTGGTTGGTGGTTATCCTGTGGCACACCGCCTTCTGGTCGGGGGACTTCAGCCTCTTCCAAAACATCGTCATCGCGCTGGTCTCCTTCCTCTTGGCGGGTGGCCTCATCGCCATCGCGTGGGTAGCCTGGGGCGTCAGGTTCTGGCGTGGCAGCTGGTAGGGCCGGTTTCGTCATCTTCGCGTAACCAGACTCATACCGGAGAGTTCGGGAATCGCAGTTCTGGCGGTGAGGCAGGTTACGTGGATCGACTCTGAGTCCACTGCCTAGTTATTTCTCTCTGGTCTCAGGTTCATGAACGAGCCAGACGATAAGAATGATTTGGGGTACGATGAAGATGGCTAGAAGAAGGAAGGGGAGCTGCCGGGAGACGGTCTCGTAGAGGAGACCGCCGATGAGGGTCCCTATGGACATCAAGATATAGCTGAAGAACTGAGACGAGCCTATGACCTTGCCCCGCAGGGTCTGGGGGACGAGGTCAGCTTGCAGGGCGGTGAGACTTGAGTTGGAGAGGATCACGGCGAGACCGAAGAGGGGCAGGGCTAAGAAGAGGCGGGTCAGGTCGCCGTAGACGAAGAGGAGAACGGCTGGCACAAAGACAAACTGGGACAGCACGAGGGGCTTCTTCCTGCCTACCTTGTCAACGAGCTTGCCTACCGGTACAGCCGCAACTATCATGGTAATGGAGAACAGGATGAGGACGAAGGGCCACTGTGCCTCTAGTATACCCAGTTCCTCGACCGCGTAAAGGAGGAAGTAGGGGAACACCATGGCGAAGGAGAAGCTCCCAATGAGGTTCACCAAGAAAAGATAGAACATGGACCTATCCACCCGTCTCCAGATGCCGAGTCCCTCTCTTAGGGCCGGGGGGTAGGACTTGAGTATGTCGCCTCTGCTCACCTTACGTGCCTTGACCACCGTCTCACTGAGGCGAAGCCTGATGACAGCTGCCGCGAGGAACATGACGAAGGCGATCATGTAAGCGATCCTAACGCCGTCGATCAGGCCCCACGTGATGAAGAAGAAGCCAGCTATGAGTGGCGCAGGTGTGGTGGCAACGCGCTCGATGAGGAATATGATGGAGAATCCCATGCCTCTTCTCTCTGGCGGTACGCTGTCTGATATCATGGCCATGAGAGCGGGCTGGTAGATGAGGCATAGGCTCTGAAAGACGGCTCCAACGAGGATGAGATGCCATGTGGGGGCGAGGGCATAGAAGAGGTAGGAGAAGGCGACTCCGAAGGTCATGCTGGAGACGAGCCATCTTCGCCCGAACTTGTCGGCTAGGTAGCCTCCGGGGAACTGTACCGCGGCCAGAGCTACGAAGGAGGCGAACCCTATGATGCCTATCGTCGTAGCGGTTCCGCCCAGCCCCGTCACGTAGAGGGCGTAATAGGTTTCAGGGATCTCTCTGCCAAAGTCCATGAGTATCCAGCTCATCACGAGGACTAGGTAGTTGCCGTGGATGAAGGAGAACTCGGTGCGAAGCTTCTCGAGGATGCCCATTAGGTACTCACGTTACGATATCAGCCGGGAAGCTACTCCTCGCCGAGGTAGGTCATGTACCCTCTCATCTTGTGATAGGTCTTCAAGAAGTCTCTACCTCGAACCGTGATTATGTACCGGTCAACGTTTCCTCTCTCTAATCGTGCCAGTCCATAGGAAACCAACGTTCTCAGGAACGTCTTCGCCCGGTCGTTGGGCAGACCGGAACCGTAGGCGATCCTCGTGAGGTTCCACCCTTCCGGCTGGCTCTTCATGACCATCAACATGTCCGCGTATATGTCTACTCTCTGCCTCTTCTTCACCACAGATCCCTGGGGGCTTGGTCCGGCTCTTATTGAAGGCGCGGTCAGAGGGGAGGCTTGGGAAGCTCGGCGACCTTCTGGGTCTCTTGGGAGAGCTTCACCCTGTCCTCGATCTCTACAGACTCGGTGTAGAGGATCTTCCCTCGCACCTCGCAACGAGACTCCAAGACAATCGTCTTCCCGTAGAGGTTGTCGGCCTTCGCCCGTTCCTCCAAGATTATCGAGCCCCCATGTATATCTTCGACCGACGCCCTCTCCGAGACCACGATCTCCTCAGCCACAACAGGTCCGTTGACCTTGCCCCTTCTGCCGATCTCGAAGCTCTGGCACCGCACCCCCTCAGGTACGTTAATCCGACCTCCAACCTCGACCCGTCCGTCTGCCATCACCCTGCTGCTGCGAAGCACCCCCCCTACCTCCAAGTTACGGCAGGCGAGTTGCTCTTTCACGTCGACTACGCCCCCGACTTCGATGTCTCTCTGCAGAGTAAGTTTGCCTCGCACTACGAACTTGCCGCCGACTTCTACCTCCCCACCGGAGGCGTCGCCGTCGATCTCCGCCTTTCCTCCAGCATCGATTGATTCGAACTCGAAGTCTCCATCTACTTCGAGTTTGCCTCCCACATCGACCGATCCACCCTTGGATCCACCTGCTAACTTGACCTTCCCTCCGACGTCTATATCCGAAAAATCTAGATCTTCACTAGATACGAAGACGCCTCCGACACTCACTCCCCTCCGGATCTCCCCACCAGCTATCTTTGCCTTTCCTCCGACTGAGAGTTCATCGATGGCCACTTTACCCGCTACCTCGAGGGAACCACCAACTCGCACATCGTCCGAAGCCAGCCCACCGGCCAGCACAGCTTTTCCCCCCACGGTCAGAGAGGCAGCCTTGACATTCTTCTCTACATCCAGTCTTCCACCCACTTTGGCTTCTTCACACTCCAAAGCCCCCCCTACACGCAGTCTCCTTCCTACATCGATGTCTGAGGCCTCTAGGTTGCCGGAAACGAGTACATCGCCGCCGCCCTTCCAGAGTCTTCCCTTGGCGACCAAACGTCTGGCCTTCAGCGTCCCTCTAAATGTGCAGTCTCCCTCGCACCGAACCACTCCTCCAACCACGATCTCCCCATTCTCTCCTTCCACAACAGCACCGGCGCCAAGTATCAGGTCGCCCTCAACTCGCCCGACTTTCTGAGTTGCCTTGGGAGGCACCTTCACGTCTTTGCTCATCTGTGCTACCTCAGTTGTAGCCGTAGATTGTGGGCGAGGAACCTACCCCTCTTCTCTGCGATTCCCCCTCTGACGGACCGGGTAATCCTTTCGCTAGCTAGGGATCCTAGCGCGCGATCCTTGAAGGGGTTCTCGATGGTCTCCTTTGCGAAGCCTTCGAGAGTTCTCGGATCGACAGGGCTTACCCCTGAGATAGAAGAGCTGTTTTCGAAACCGGACATTTCTGTTCAAGAGAGCACCCTTCGAATTCTACTTAAAGGTGAGGCACGGTCTGTGGTCACATCTTGTGACCTTAACTGGCTGAAGGGGCTCTCTTTTCCACCGCGTAGGCCAT
Organism: Candidatus Geothermarchaeota archaeon; assembly: GCA_030601715.1. Lineage (GTDB taxonomy): Archaea > Thermoproteota > Nitrososphaeria > Geothermarchaeales > JAUWBL01 > JAUWBL01. The sequence continues at coordinate 3,901 of JAUWBL010000028.1, forward strand.
GGCTCCATAGATCACGACCAATATGCCCGCTGTCATAAACGAGTACAGAACGAGCAGCGACCCCGTGAGAACTTCGCCCGAGTACTGGAAGATAAAGTATCCGATACCGACGTAGGCCACCGCCCTGAAGAACTCTCTAAGGACGCTTCGGTTGCTCTGACCGCCCGCCGCCCTCATTGCCCCCAATAAAACGTTCCTCACTGCCACTAGGAAAAGGAAGGTGTAGGCCGCCACCACCAAGGCTTGTGATGGTTGCAAGACCTGATCTTCAACGAGCCGCATGAAAGTCTCCCACAGGTCGGAGAAAACGCGTGGGTGAGTGAACCAGATGTAGCCGACAATCATAAGAATGCCTCCGAAGGCGACGGTGTCTATGGCGCCGCCGAGCCGCCTTCTCCTCCTGCCAGAGCTTCCTCCCACGGTTCAGTCAACTCCTCCGCAAGCACGGCTCAGAGGGCCCTTGATGCCCCCCAGATTATGACCAGGATCCCCACCAAGATCAGGAAGAACGGGAAGCCGAGATCCCCCGCTATCGTCTCCCCTATCTCAAAGAATAGACCCGCGGCGATCATCACAACCCCCCATGTGATCCTGCCTCTGCTGAGGCCCCTTCTCCTGCCTGTGGCTGAACGGACAGCTGAGTCGAGGAGCAGGATCACTCCGGCGAAGAAGACGAAGGTCCACCACCAAGAACTGACCAGCTCTTGGCGCTCGAGAAACATGGACGCGCCGACGGCGATTACGATGAGGCCCCAGAACAGGTAGCTCAGAGAGTCCACCTCCATCGTCCTCTCCCTCTTCTCTCCCTTCTCGGACTTCTCCCCCATGGAACCCCCTCAAGATAGACAAAGTTGAGTAAATAATACTTTCGGTTCACAGCAGACTTAGAAGATAGCGGACGGTGCGGTTGGCTAGATATGTGAGAAGCACAGTGGGCTTCCTTCGACCGATGACTCTATAGTGGTGCGCTCCGTGGCACTCCACTATGTCCCCGATCTCGTACCGCGGGAACAGGGTGGATGAGATTATCAGGCTTCCCCACTGGCCGGGCCGCATCTCGTGCAGCATCTTGACCTTCCTACCCACCTTGACCTCGAAGAGGTACGTGTCGAAGTTCGGCGTGACGAAGGGCTCTTCGTCTAGCTGCTGGGCAAACACGCCTTCTGTGGCGCCGTACACCTCCACTATAGAGACATCACCATACGTGGCTCTCAGCCGACCGGCGTGACGAGTCGGGATGTTTGGAACGCTGGAACATATCAAGAGTTTCAGATTTCGCCACAGATCCCTTGGATAAACCCCGTGGTGTCTCCTCACAAAGGCGGCGAACGAGTGCATGACCGGCACGACGCCACCTAGAGTTCGTACATCTTCGTCTCGGGCGCTCCCATACACGACCTCGAACCGTCTGTTCCAGTCCTCTTTGGAGAGACCGGTTGCCGCCGCGTCCACGGCCTCCGAAGCGGGCACAAACCCAAATCCCTGTCCACTCACGTTCTCCCCAGACTCACCCGCCACGAACTGCATCGCATACTTGGCGAAGATGCCCGAGCTGTACCCGTAAGGGAGTTCTTCTGGATCCGATTCCAACTCGCCTACCGTTGCCGGGAAGTTCAGGTTCAAGCTCTTGCCCAGCAGCGGTGAGAAGTCCTCCGTCCTGTAGATGAAGTTTAGAAAGGCACGCGCTCCGCACACCATCACCTCCTTCACCATGGTTGGAGTCACCGGGATCATCTTGGGTTCTCCCGTCGAACCCCTTGTCATGGCCCAGCATACCGGTGGCTCCGTAAGCAAGGCTTTGTAATCCCCTCGGCTTGCGGCCTGTAGGTACGGCCGAAAGCCCTCGAAACTCATTATAGGGATCGTGCTGCGGTAGGAGTCCAGGTCTTCGACACGTGTGAATCCATGATCCACACCAAAGGCAGTCTCGGAGTGAGTCTGCAGGATACGGTCCAGAACCTTCAGCTGGGCCGAATCAACATCTCGCAGAGAATCGTACAGTGGAGGGAGAACCTCGCCTAGGATCTCCATGGGGGACTCAACCCTCAACGGCTTCGTCCTCTGTTAGAGATCTTTCAGGACTCCGTCCAAGAGGATCCTCGTCGTCTGGACGTGTAGACGCCGTACAGAATCACGGCGACTCCCCCTCCCACGAGCACAAGGGGCCAAACGTCTTCAATCTCTAGGATGTTTAGAGCCCCGAGACCGAGGAGGATTACACCTCCTACTACCCTCCCAATGATAAATCGACGGTACTCGGGGAGAGCGGCTCTCACGAGCGCGTCTAGGAGCAACACGGCCCCCAGTCCCGCGATGAAGTAGGCCCACCACTGCGTCCAGTCGATCCTTCCGGACACCACGAGGTAGAAAGCTATTCCTAGAACGATGAGCACGAGGCCTCCGAAGACCGTGCTGATGGGGTCGCCCTCTCTCTTCTCGGCTTTCTCCCCCTTCTCGGTCTTCTCTTCTTTCTCGCCCTTCTCAGACTTCTCTCGCTTTTCCGACTTCTCGGCGGATGACAACGAAAACACTCCACGGATTGAACCCCGAGACATCCTTAAGAAGATATCGGCTTCATAACACACTCGGTCTAGAAGAGCGCCAAGGCGCAAAGTGGGCTTAACTAGATCTGATTCGCTTCGCGCCACAGAAGGATGGCTTAACCGATTCTACGGAAGACACTCAAGGATCGACAGGTTGGAAGACAGCTGTGATCCCGAAGGATGTCGCGGTTGCTCTCGGTGACGGCTTGGGCTTTGCGGGATGGTTATCCTCCGAGTCCTATTAGCATGTCGTGGAGGGGAGGATAGTCCTGAGGTTCTTCTCCCTCATGGACCTTCACGATACAGTGGGGGCACAACCAATAACTTCCGTCTGCCGGGTGAGTTCTCTCTATCATCTCTCCGCCGCAGCAATTACATTCCATGCTCTCTCGGCTCGTCGCAGACTCCCGTGTGTCGAAGTCCTGCATCTTCTGTAGTGTTAAGGTGATGAAAGCTCTTTTGAGGCTTTCTCATATACTCTCTATAGAGTCGGCGGATTTCTGCATCTAGAGAGCCGTGATACCTGAGGGATGTCACCAGCTCCGTGGCTGCACATCCGGCCGGAAGGAGAGTAATCCCCTAAAGGTGGAAAGTGTCTCTTTCGCCTCCACCAAGCACCACCTTTAAGAGCCCTCCCACCACTTCTGTTCAGAAACTTCACAACGAAGGAAAGTGATTGTAACAGTTGACTAATTCGGAAACGATATTAGAGAACGTCCGACGTAGCATCCGGGACAGAGTCAACACAGACAAGATCCTGTCAACGACGTGGGTCCTGCTCCCCATCATCGCAATCCTGGCTTTTGTAATAATAGGAGTGGCGATGTTCTTCGCGGTGGTTTTCGCATTCGGAGGCTTCTGGGAAAACGGCTCCCCTTGGAATGGGGATTTTCCGTGGAATGGGGACTTTCCGTGGGGTGGAGATGTTCCTTTCATCGGCCCCCTCTTTGGAGTAATGGGTCTCTTCTTGGTCATCCCCGTCGTTTTCGGTCTGCTCTTTCTCTATCTCCTGTACCTTCTGATCCAGCGGAGGAACGCACACTTCAGACGCCAGCAGAACTTCACAGAAGACACGGTATCGCTCCTCAACTCGCTAGCTAAGACCAAGCGCAAGAAGATCGAGGTTCAGACGGCGTCGATCGAGAGGACCTTGAGGGAGATGAGAGCAGATGAAGGAGAACAGTCAGGCGTGCTCTGGGTCATCCTCACTCTTGTCTTTCAACCGGTTCTGCTGTACGTGGCATACTTCCTCGGTAGGGACTTCTACAGACACGAGAGGAGGGAGGACGGCGTCTGGGAGGACATCACTAGGGCCATGGACACCCTCGGGATCCCCGTGAGCGTCCGACGGGACAGGCCGATGCCTGAACGGAGCTTCGTCCTCTACTTCGTGCTTTCGATTGTGACCCTAGGCCTCTTCACGATATACTGGCTCTACACCCTCATCGAGGACCCGAATCTCCACTTCAGAAACCACATCCGCATAGAAGACGACGTTCTGGCCGCGCTCTCGGGAGCCGCATCCTAGCTCGTTCCCGTGAGCTATCCTTCTTTTTTTTCTCACTTCCCCACCCTGAGAGCCCAGTTCAAGCAGACAGAAGCGAAGCACCGAATCTTCAACAGTCGGACACACCGCCTCCAACCAACGGTAAGGGCCGCCCCTCGCCATCGTAGCACAATCTGATGTCTCGTCACATAAGGAAGCTCTGGGATGTCAATGGTGGTGCCATGAATTGACCGGATTCGGCTGTTTCGTCCCGCAGGGCTGGAGGATGGAGTTCGAAGGATGGAGGTCCAGAGCCGACGAAGTCGAGGAGATGCGGAGGTTCGCCCTTAAGTGTGAGGAGCTGGGCTTCGACTCGATCTGGCTCTTCGACCATTTCGTGACGGTTCCGAAGCCCAGCCTTGAGTCGAGCTACGAGTGCTGGACCACAACCGCTTGGCTGGCCGCCATAACGAAGAGGATAAGGATCGGCCAGATGGTAACCTGCAATTCCTACCGTCACCCCTCAGTCTTGGCGAAGATGTCCTCAACGGTAGACGCCCTGAGCGGGGGAAGGCTGGAGATGGGGATAGGGGCGGGGTGGTACGAGGCCGAGTACAAAGCCTACGGCATTCCCTTTCCCAAGGCGAGCGTGAGGATCGGGATGCTCGATGAGTCCGCCCAGATCATAAAGAGGATGTGGACCGAGGACTCCCCGACCTTCGAGGGAAGATACTACTCAATAAAGGAGGCCATAAACAGTCCGAAGCCGGTGCAGAAGCCGCATCCACCCCTGTGGATCGGGGGAGGAGGGGAGCAGCTCACCCTCAGGGTCGTGGCGAAGCACGCCGACTACTCGAACTTTCAGGGAGGAGAGGACCCAATCGGCGGCTTCAAACACAAGATGGACGTCCTAGAGAGACACTGCCAAGAGGTCGGAAGAGACTTCGACGAGATCAAGAAGTCGACCTTGATGAACGTCCTCATCGGAAGGACTGAGGCGGAGGTCGACGAGAGGATAGCTAGGAGAGCGAGGGCTCTGGGTATGCCCGAGGCTGAGTATCGCAAGCGTCTGAGGATGTCTCTCTCCGGCACACCAGAAACGTGCATCGACCAGTGGTCTAGGCTAATCGATCTGGGAGCCTCCTACTTCGTGTTGTACATTCTGGGCACAAGGGACGGGTGGTACGATACGCTGGAGGTGCTAGCGGACGAAGTGATTCCGCAGCTTCGCTAGAACCAAGCTCCTTCCCGGAACTCTGTCACCCGATGCGTGAGGCCAACGAGTCAACT
>JAUWBL010000063.1 GCA_030601715.1 Candidatus Geothermarchaeota archaeon
CCGTCAGGCCCGGGGCGCCCAAGTCTAGGGCTCTCCTTGAGGAGTACTACCGGTTCGACACCCTGTTCGAGGGGTGCCGCCGCCTAAAGAGCGCCACATGGCCCATTTCGGTTCGGAGGCCCAGGGGCATGCTCGTCGGAAACGGCTTCGCCGCTCTGGGGGACGCGGCCATCCAGATCGATCCCACATGGGGCGAGGGAATAGGGTACGGCATAGGTGCCGCGTGGTTCCTGGGGCAGACGGTGTGTGAGGCCTTGGAGGCCGGAAGGAATCCCTCCGCTGAGAGCCTGTGGCCCTACGCCTGGAGGTACATGACCTCGTCCGAGTACGGGCTGCGCCAGGTCAGGTTCGATGTCTTCCGACTTTTCCTCCAAAGCGGTACCGACCGCGACTTCAATGGAGCCATGACCTACGGACTCATCAGGGAGGCGGACCTGTTGGGCTCCGTTGATGCAGACGTGAAGACAGGTCTTCTCGACAGGCTCCGGCGGGGGCTGGTCTCCGCCGTTACGGGTCAGATGAGCCTGCTTCGAAGGCTGAGATACGTGCACAATGCGATGGGTAGGGCTAGGGCTTTGTATGAGGAGTACCCTGACAATCCCGGGGAGTATCCCGAGTGGAAGGAGAGAGAAAGTCTCTTTTTCCGCAAGGTTCAGTCTCGTCTGGCTCCGAACAGTTAGGGATGGCCCACATGCCAAGGCAGATTGAAGAGGATCGGCGCAGGATAGATGAGGTCTTGAGGCGCATCGAGGACGCCAGGAAGGCGTCGCCCGAACGGTTTCTCCCCATTGTGGGACCAGTCAAGGGACAGGTGCTCTATGAGGCGGCTGTGAAGGTGAAGCCCCGACGTGCTCTGGAACTGGGAACCCTGGTTGGGTACTCCGCCCTCATACTGGCAAAAGCAGACGGGGATTGTGCGATCCTCACCGTGGAGGAGAACCCAGAACTGGCGGAAGAAGCCAAGAGAAACTTTGAGGACGCCGGGGTGTCAGACAGGATCGAGGTTCTTGTGGGAGATGCAAAGAAGGCGGTGAAGGATCTCTCAGGCCCCTTCGACCTCGTCTTCCTAGACATCTGGAAGGAGGACTACGTTGAGGTCCTCGACGACTGCGTCGCGCTCCTCAGAAGTGGAGGCGTACTCGTGGCAGACAACGTCCTCCAGGAAAGGCCAGCCCTCCATGAGTTCAGACGAAGGGTTCTTTCCCATCCTGAGCTGGAGACCGAGGTAGTCGAGGTCAGAGACGGGATGTCCCTCAGCACGAAGCTATAGGATCCTCAGGTATCCGGGCGCGTCACTTAGGTGGTTCGTCGAAGTCCCGTACATCCCGCCCCCGCTCTTTAGAGAGAATGTCCAGGGCGGCTGCCGCTCCGTCGCCGGCGGAGATGACCGCTTGGATCTTGATCCTGCGGGTTATGCGGCCGGCGGCATAAAGGTTCTCCACGGTGGTTCGGCCGTCCCGATCCACCTGGACGATGTTTCTCTCGATCTGCGCCCCCAGATCTCTCAGCATCCTGGTGTCGGCTCCGGAAGCCATGACAACGTACTTCGCATCATAGCCTCGACCGTCCTCGGTCTCGACATGGAACCCCTCGTCGGATCTCTTGACCATAGTGACATGACCCTCCTGCAGGTCGGCTCCGAAGGAAGCAGCCTGCTCCCTCCCCAACCGGGCTAGGTCGTCTCCGTGGATCTCCTTGACACCGAGATAGTTGTACAGGTACGCATAGTGAAGGTCCGTCTTGTCCTCGCCCAGAACGACGACTTCGAGGCCGTTCTTTGCCAGAAAGAGGGCGGCGCTGAGACCGGCTGGCCCGTCCCCTACGACAACTACATCCACCAAGCTGTTTCACCCGTCACAGTCGAGATGGAACCTGACGTCTTATGTCTCTGCACGTGACGAGTGCACTGCCAGGGCAGCGGATGAAGCCCGGCAGGCCGTCACTCCTCTTCTGGTTCACGCTCGGCGAGATGCCGATCTAGCATGAGGAGCCCCCTGCCATCGTCGCCGACAAGCTTGAGCCTCTCCACTATCTCGGATGCTGATGCCTCTTCTTCGACCTGCTCCGCAACAAACCACTGAAGCATGTTGTTCGTGGCGTGGTCGTTGTCCTTGATGGCCATGTCTACGAGGCTGTTGATTCGGGCCGTAATCTTCCTCTCGTGCTTGTAGGCCCCCTCAAACCCCGCCAGAGGCGAACTCCAATTCGAGGGGGGCCTCTCGATGGCCGAGAGCTCAACCCTCTTCCCCCTCTCAACCACATAGTCGTACAGCCTCATGACGTGCCCCAGCTCCTCTCGGGCCTGCACCCTCATCCAGCTCGCGAACCCTCCGAGGTGGGCGTCCTCGAAGTAGGCCGACATCGACAGATAGAGGTAGGAGGAGTAGAGTTCCGCGTTTATCTGCTCGTTCAGAGCTCCGAGCATTTTCCCTGATACCATCTTGTCCTCTCCAATGTCTTTTTTCGGCGGGTTCCATAAATCTGCCGTCCGGAGCATCACAAGGGTCAATCCCTCCGCTGGGAGAGTGAGGGTTAGGGAGGAAGATCCATGACGGAGTACATCCAAGTCATCACCACCACCGACAGCAGGGAAGAGGCGGACAGGATCGCCGAGAGGCTCGTCAACGAGAGGCTCGCGGGCTGCGTGCAGGTCGTCGGGCCTATCCGGAGCAGGTACCGGTGGAAGGGGGAGGTGGAGGAGGCGGAGGAGTGGCTCTGCATAGCCAAGACGAAGAGGGATCTGTACTCAGAAGTCGAAGCAGCCGTCCGCAGGGTCCACTCATATGAGGTTCCCGAGATCCTAGGCGTCCCCGTGGTTGAGGGGAGCAAGAGCTATCTCGACTGGCTGGAGGCAGAGCTGAAGAAGTGAACGGAACACGCTAGTGGATGTTGTTAGCGACGTGAAACGTTATGAAAAGCGGCTGGGGCATTATCATGAGTGGCGGGGGTCGCCAAGCCAGGTCAAAGGGCCGGTCTGTTGGCTCGGCTCGAGGCGCTAGGTTCAGGCCCTAGTCCCGTAGGGGTTCGTGGGTTCAAATCCCACCCCCCGCACCATTTACAGAAAAACATGAAGTCAGATCCCACTGACCTCCCGCAGCATCGTCAAAGAACACTCGAGTGTCCGGTAGTCCCACAACTCGATCGGTGCCTCCCTCGCCTGAGCCTGGGCGTGTACGGTAAGATCGGATGTTGACAAGTCGATTTCCAACATCCTCCTGGGTCCGCTAAAGGGTTCGAACCCTAGAGACAAATCAAGATATCTCTTTGGTTTCTGCAATGATCAGCTCCCAAAGCTCCCTCACATGCCTCTCCTGGGTCGTCCTTTGGCCGATGGAGACTCGGATGACGTACTTGCCCTTGAGCGTGGTTTGAGTCAGCAGGGTCTTTCCAGTGGAGTTGATGCATTCCAGAAGCTTCTTGTTCAGGGCGTTCAGTTCTTCCTCGGACCTGTCCCCATCGTTGAAGCGGAAGCATACAAGGCTGAAGTCTACGGGGGCCATTAGCTCGAACCGGTCGTCCTTCTCTATCCATCCTTTGAGCAGATCTGCAAGGCGGATGTGCTCCCTGACCATGGCTTGCAACCCCTCTACGCCGTAATACCGCAGGACGAACCAGAGCTTTAGGGCCCGGAACCTCCTGCCGAGCTGTATGCCCCAGTCGCGATAGTTGTGGACCACTGCGTCCACGCCGGTCTTGAGGTATTCCGGGTGTATGTCGAATGTCCGTTGTAGGACATCGGGGTCCTTCACGAAATAGGCGGAGCAGTCGAAGTTGGTCAGCATCCATTTGTGGGGGTTGAAGACGAAGGAGTCCACGTATTCCACCCCGTTCATTATCCACCTCTTCTCAGGGAGGATGGCGGCCGTGCCGGCGAAGGCGGCGTCTACATGAAGCCAGACGTCGTGTTCCTGACATACAGGGCCAATCCGATCCAGGGGGTCTACCCCTGTGGAAGAGGTGGTGCCGACCGTTGCACAGACGCAAGCCGGTTTCAAGCCTTTCTCCTTGTCCTCTCGGATAGCCCGGTCGAGCTCCTCGGGGATCATTGCGAACTTGTCGTCGGCGGGTATGAGGCGTATGTTCTCCCTGCCGTAGCCGGCGATCTTGGCCCCCTTGGCAACGCTTGAGTGTGCTTCTTCCGAGGTGTAGACGATAAGGGTCTCTGTGAAGCCCTTGTCGTTGGTCTGGAAGCTAGTGGCCTTCTCCCTGGCGGTAACGAGAGCGACCAGCGTGGCCGTGGACGCCGTGTCCTGTATCACCCCTGCCATACCCTCGGGCAGCCCGATCATCTTGCGAAGCCATTCCAACGTAACCTCCTCCAGCTCCTCCGCCGCCGGAGACGTTTTCCAGATCATACACTGGGCGCCAAGGCCTGCGGTCAAGAACTCTGCAAGGACCGAGGGCGGGCTGTTGTTGGCGGGGAAATAGGCGAACCAGAACGGGTGCTGCCAATGGGTGATCCCCGGAAGTATTATCTCCTGGAAGTCCTGGAAGACATCCTCTAATGGCTCTCCTTTCAAGGGAGCATTTTCAGGAAGATTGTCCTTGATGTCCCCCGGTTCCACTGGCTGGTGCACCGGATACTTCTCCACTCCATCCATGTATTCGGCAAGCCAATCCACGAACCGGTATCCGTATCGTTTGAACTCGTCGCTGTCCATTATCCGACCTCCGATGTGTCAAACATCGTAATCGGATGCCAGATATGTAGATGTTCCCTGTCTTCGCCGCTCTGTGCTACCAGTTTGGCTGAAGAAGAGACTTGAGATATAGAACTGCCTTGAATCCTACGTGTCCTTTTGGATCCGGCTAGACACTTGGTTTACCGGTAGATTCGAGCTCAAATCTGGCACCCAGCGCAGGTTTGCTGCTGTGGTCCAGGCTTTGAACCTCCGGTTCAACGCAGACCCTCAACATCCACAGCCCTTGACTTCGACATTGGGTGTCTCTCAAGGTTGTGATCACAGGAAGGCACCCAACCACAGGTGCAAGACCCGCCGAGGGCTCCGAACAGTTAGAGGATCGTCTTCGCCTCTTGGAGAAAAGCGAAGCTCAGCTACGACCTCTGCGAGGGCATCGACTGCGTCCACACCCGATGCGCGGAGACCCTGCGGTGAGAGATCGGCGGGATCTGCCCGGAGAGCATCCGGCTCTGGAAGAGGCGTCAGACTATGGGCGTGAAGACGAGCTTCGGAACTCCTTTGGAGAGTGTATCGTATCTCGATTGGTTTTCTTAGGTCCTCTTAATATGATGTCTCGGGGATACCCTGTCGTGGTTGGCATGTTGGATCCAGTGCTCTTGGTCTTGGGTGGGATCGGCTTGGCCGTTGACTTGGGCGTGTTCTACTACGCCCTTCGCTTGTTGCTCATCATGCGGAGGGGTCTGTTGGAGACGAGTTGGAGATACATCAGTGCCGGCGCCATCTTGGCTGGGGCAGGCATGTTCTTTTTCTTCATATATCACGCCGCGATGCCCGAGGAACAGATGCTTCACGACCTCAGCTTTTCTCTGCTTGAGGTCTCGCACATCGTCGGCGGAGCGCTCATTCTCCTCGGACTCAGAGCCCACTACAAGGTCTGGAAGCCGACGAAGGCAGCGATCCTCTGAAGGATTCGACCGAATCTCGCCGAAGCTCGAGAACCAAACGGAGCCTATTGGGAACAAGCCGACGGGGAATCCTGAGGGCCAAGAGGTCTCCACCCCAACTCATTCTGAATGTGAGGTTTCGCGACTTTCTATGTGAATCTTCTATTCTCAGCCGAACATGCCGGGTTGGTCAAGCCGCTACGACGACATCTCGGGAGAGATAGACTGAGAGATGTCAAAGCGATATGTATTAATATTAAAACCAAATGTACTAGTAAACTAAAATGACATATCAACACATAAATAAATCGACGTGTACAACCACTATGAACCAAATTGATGTCACACAGCGAGTTCAAGACATTAGAGGAAGCATCGATCACAGTCGGCAACGAGACTTATTCCATAGCAGAAGACCCCAAAACCCTAGACTACCTTATCCTCGAGACCAAGGATGGCAAGCGGTATCGAGTGCTGAAAGCCGCCATCTGGCCCTACGACTAGCCCAGCCACAGAGACACTTCGTCGATTGAGCCAGACTAGGAGGACTAACCGAACCTGCCGGGATTGTTGCTGTCCCCGTTCACCTGATGCCTTTACCAGTAAGTTCGAGCTCAAATTCCACCCCCCGCACCATTTTCCGGGTGCAACGTAGGCTCTGAGCCTCCTGATGGAAGCAGGTCCTCCCCTACGAGGAGTTTCCCTGCTTGTCGTTGCAACGAGTTGGCTACGGCTCAATTAGCGCCCAGCTTCGACTCGTTGTGCATAAAAGGAAAGTTGGATGCGCTTAGTTGTTGTGTGCGGGATGGAATGATC
>JAUWBL010000188.1 GCA_030601715.1 Candidatus Geothermarchaeota archaeon
GTTTCTCCTACCACTCTAGATGGCAGCGCATTCTTTAAGTTTCCATGGGTGTGCCGTCCACTGACTACCACTATGAACACAGACATAGTTTGGAGCCCTGGGCGGGAATCGAACCCGCGACCTCGTGCTCTCTGGCTTCGATACCAAGCACGCGCTCTCTTCGTGCCTCAAAGGCTAACCGACTGAGCTACCAGGGCGAAAGGTGCTTCCCTCTGTATAAGGAAGAGGTCGTTCTATAATTCTTTACCTAGATTCCCCGTTCAGCCAGGGGACAACGCGGCCGTCGTCCAGTCTGGTAAGGACACAGAGAGAAGTGTAGGCCTTCCAAGGCTCGGAAGCCGTAGCGAGCCTGTAACCCGGGTTCAAATCCCGGCGGCCGCACCAGACCTCAGGAAGACCTCCACCTCATGAAGAACTTTGCATACGGCGACATGGGTGCTGAGGGGGTAGGGGCCTAGGCTGACCACCCGGTGGGCCAGAGCTCGAACCCGAGGCGAGAAGGCCCCCTTCTGGAAAGCTCCCACCATGAACGCCATGTCTCTCCCGGAGAGCCTTGAAAGGACCTGGTGGATAGGCACTGGACCCCCTCTCCTAGAGAGAGCCACCACTGTATCGAGCGCGAGCTCCCTCAGAAGATCAGGCAGTGTGGCTTGGTGGACGGAGAGGAGGTAGGGCTCCTCGTCGGGGATATGCCCAACCATGAGCAGCTTGGCCAGGAGGCCCTCGAACCTCTCATAGCTCCTCGGAGGTCTAAGATGACGATCCACGCGGATCACCGTGTCTTCCACGGTGTGGACATAGGTTCTGAGGCGCCCCATCTGATTCAGAGGCGAGTCTAGGGCGGTCAGCAGCGTCGTGTGGACGATGTCGGGCCTCCCTCTCCCATCCAGCAAGTCGAACCTCTTCATGGAGGAGTAGTGTTTCGAGATATCAAGGAGAATCTCACCTGGTCCTCTGCCGCGCCGCTTGGCGTCGTTTCGAACATCCTTGCCCTTCCAAAGGGCCTCGGGGACAAGCTCCAACGGGGAATCGACTAGGACGAGGTGATATCTCTCCCCAGAGGGCATCAACAGAGATTCCGAGCCGGGGATTTATTCGGTGAGCGTAGCAGTTCTTTGGCGTCTGCGCGTAGGCTGGGCTCCGGTTGAGAAAACGGATCAACAGGAAGAGGGTTCTCAGGGAGATCGTCTCGACCATGGAGTCCGCTCTCTCCGGAGGCCAGAGGACGGACGAGGCTCAAAGACGCGTGGAGCTTGCGCGGAGACTATCCATGAAGAGCCGAGTCCGCATCCCTCGAAACCTGAAGCACTTTGTATGCCACGGCTGTAAAGGAGCCCTGATCCCAGGGGTGACAGCCACTTTCAGGATCAGACCACGGAGAGAAACGCACACTGCAGCTACGTGCCTGAGGTGTGGCCACATAAACAGGAGACCGCTTCGGAAAGCCTGACTTGGAAGATAAGAAGAGTTCCTGACAAGTTCGTAATAGGCAGGTAGATCCGCTTGGTGACGGCTAGAGAGGTGCCCCCGAACCCGCTGATATCCGAGCTCACCGACCACATAAGGAGGCGCATCAAAACAGTGAAGGCCCCTGACTGGAGCGTCTTCGTCAAAACGGGGAGCTCGAGGGAGAGGACACCCGACGACCCTGATTGGTGGTACACTAGGGCGGCGTCCCTTCTCAGAAAGGTGTATTTGAAACAGCCCACAGGCGTGGAGGAGCTGCGGAGCTTCTACGGGGGAAGGGCTGACCGGGGCGTGGCCCCTGAGCACAGGAGGAAAGGAGGGGGCTCCAACCTCAGGATCATCCTGCAACAGCTGGAGGCCGGCGGCCTCGTGCAGAAGACCGCTCGAGGTAGGACCCTCACGCCGAAGGGAGCCAGCCTCGTCGATAGGACTGCCGCCAAGGTGTGGGAGGAACTGAATATCATCCCATGGCACAAGCAGATCAAGACGCTACCATCCAAGAAGCCGAAGGCCAAGAAGACAGAGAGAAAGAAGAAGGCCAAACCCGAGGAACCAAAGGAGGAAAAGAAGAAGCCCAAGAAGCCCAAGGAGAAGAAGAAAGCGAAGAAGCCAGAGAAGAGTGAGGCATCCAAGAAACCAAAGGAAGAAGAAAAGGCGAGAACCGAAAAAAGGGAGAAGAAGAAGGAAAAGGCTCCAAAGAAGCCGAAAGGCAAGAAGCAGAAGAAAGGGAGCCAGAAGGAGAAGCAGAAGAAGGCCTCAGAATGAGCGAGGACTACTACCGGCAGCAGAAGGAGGAGGAGGAGCGGAGGTTGAAGGAGACGATCCTCCGAACCTACCTCACCCCTAGGGCCAAGGCGAGACTCACCAACATCTCCCTGGTTAAGCCGGAGCTCTCCGCTTCCATTGAGAACCTGATAGTTTCCCTAGCCACCAGCGGAAGGCTAGACAAGGCCATCGACGAGAACGAACTCAAGCAGGTCCTGCTGAAGGCTCAGAAATCGTCGAAGAGGCCGTTCAAGATAAGGAGGATCTAGACTTGGCCACCCACAAGTCCCACGCGAAGAAGAAGAAGCTGAGCTCGGCTTGGAGGTCAAACAGGCCTGTCCCCATCTGGGTCATAGCTAGGACCAGAAGGAAGGTCAGGACCTCGCCGGCCCGACGCCACTGGCGGAGGACGAAGCTGAGGATAAAGAGACGCTAGCCCTGGCGAGGATCCGTGAGCGACCTGCCTGAAGAGACCAGCGAAGAGGACGAGAAAGAGCCCGCTGCCGAGGAGGAGCACGAAGAGGAAATCCCGGCAGAAGAAGAAGTGGAGGAGATTCCTCCGGAGGCGGAAGAAGAGGATTTCATACCTGTTGAGGAGAGGGTCTACACCGTTCCCCTTGGGCCCATCAGGGCGGGACGGGGATATAGAAGGACCCCCAGGGCGGTCAAAGCGCTTCGACGCC
>JAUWBL010000025.1 GCA_030601715.1 Candidatus Geothermarchaeota archaeon
GATTCGAGATCGCGTCGAAGCCCTCAAACTCTGTTCCGACGTCGAAGCTGCCGTCTACCCCTCCAACGACTTTGGGGACGTCTACGTCTGGATCTGGGAACATAAAGTGCCCGGAGTTGATTCCCGTGTCTATAATCCCTATTATGCTACCAAGACCGTAGTCTGTCCTATCCCAGATTGCGGTGGCACCTGTTACGTCCGGGTTGAAGAAGTTTCTGGGATCGAAGCTCCGTAGCTCTCCCAAGCTAGGCCGATAGACATCGAGGGGAGCGAGGGCGTCCTCAAGTAAGAAATATGGACCTCCGAGGGGCTGCTCCCCTCGCTTAGGGATAGCCAGCTCTCTCGTCGCATCTTTTATGATCCTTCTTACGGAGCTGTGGCTGGCGATGTCGTCCAGGGCTCCAACCGGGACAGTGGCAGCTATTGCGTCGATGTATCTGTACTGGAAGGAGACGGAGCCTCCTGCCTCGCGGATGGCTCCGACAAGGGAAGCGTAGTCCTGAGAATCGGTTTCGATGAGAACCTGCATGGGATGGTCCAAGTCCGCGACCATGAACTTCTCCCTCAGAAGAATAGGAGAGAGCACGAGTTCCCGAGCGGGTGCTGGTGTTGCATAGATGGGGGATAGCCCACCGATCAAGAGAATCGCTATGGCGACAGCTGTAAAGGGGCTTGTAGAAGAGAATCCTCGTATCGAGATTGTCCTTATCATATCTTACGTCATTGAGGAATTCTCAAGCAAATAAGGATTGGGGAAGCCATCTCAATGACAGAAGACGACGGAAGCCCGATGCGACGGTGGTGATAGCGCCGAGCAACAGGCAAGCTCATTGAAACTGTCTTCACTTAGGAGTCTTCCCGCCTCGGTCTTCGTGTGTGGACAGGGAGAGAGGTTCCCTGCATTACGTCGCGTTTTTGTGCGGTCTTGACCTCAGGTGGGCGAACAGACAGGAGGCCATCGAAGGGATCAAGACACGTGGGGATGCCAAAAGCCTAGCTGGTCCAGCTCTACTGTCTGTCTATGCTCTACTGTCTGTCTATGTATCGGTCGAACCAGAGAGTGCCCTCATGCTCGCAGAGTAGCCTCATACTCGCAGACCGTAGGGGGTCCCGTGCACTCGGCCCACCCCCACCCCTGAAGGTCAGCGAGGCCCCCTGTCCCATCGAGGAACACCATCAGCCCCTCCTGTGATGTGGTTAAGGGAGGACCTGGATCGGACTCACCCACTGCGATCCACCACAACGAGGCTCCTCCTGTCCTGCCAGCGATTGTGACCTCCTCAAACGTAAAGCGTATTCTCGTCATAAACCTCCAAATCTCTTCACACATGTTCAGGACAACCCTAATATCCCCAGAAGCCGTTCCAACGATCCCAGTGCCAGCCTGGTCTTCTGTGAACTCGATGGTGGCTGTCCGATCGACGACGAGGACGCAACCTATGCTCACTCTGACTTCCTCGCTGTCGATCGAAGCCACTTCCCAGCTTCCTGTCGAACTCGCCGGCTTCGCGGTGACGTCGCCAATCGGAGCTAAGCCAGTCAGCAGTATCACTGTTGAAAGGACCAACGACAGAGCTCTGATGGTTCTCATCTTATGTCTCAATTCGAGACATCACCATAGCCCTATAAGCGTTTCCGTCACCCGGCATCTGAGCCTGATAACTGGGGAACCTATGCATCCAGTGATAACTATATAATGAGGCGGCTGACTTCAGCTGACCGTTGGTTTTCTAGAAGGACCAATGCACCCTACCCTAGTCACCTATCGGAGAAACGATAATCTTTTGTAGCCCAAGAGACTTCCGAGCCGGGGGAAGGCCATCGATTCTGACGCCATATCTTCCGGCGGGTCACTATCAGAGGAGATGCACCTCACTTGGCCTCCCAGAGAGTCCTCGGATGACATGGGTGCACCGCACCATCAGGGACCTAATGTGTCCCCAGCAGTATGCTCTGCTGTCCGGGATCGATCATCCCTTGGAAACCAAGCTGGTCCGCCAGCTGACGCAGGGTAATGAGCGACCCGGTCCTCACCCCTCTCAAGCGTTCATCGAGCAATCGCCTCTTGGATCGGTTCAGCACCACCTGAACTCGATGCACGAGGCCACCGTGTTTCTCGGCAACGATTTGGATGCAGTTGCCCAGCGTTCTACCGGTGTTCAGGACATCATCTATGAGGAGGATCCTGTCCCCTGGTTCAATCGAGCCGTGAAGGATAGAGCCGTCATCGCCGTCGAAGACCACGAGGCGCTTCGCCATCCTGTCGGCCACTACGGCCGCCCATACCGCCCCCTTGACGACGGGAGCACCGATCGCGTCGACCCTCCGCCTCCTCTCCGCCTTCTCACACGCCTCAGCGAGCCGCGACAGAACCTCCGCCCGAAGATCCGGATAGTTGAAGAGCAAACCCAAGTCGATGAAGTAGGGGGTCCTCTCACCGCTGGAGAGGACAAAGTCCCCGAAGCTCAGGGCTCCGGCCTGAGAGATTACCTTGGAGAGGACGGCAGAAGCATGCTCCACTCTCATCTTCCACAGAAGTAAGTGTCCTGCACACACCTTTAGCTACAGACCAGAACACGGGATGCTGCGTTCCTAGGAAGCCTCCCGGATGAGGAGCGGGAGTTCTGCCAAGCTCTCTATGATGAACCGCGTGTTCACGCCGGAGAAGGCATCCCTGTCAGAAACCCCCGTCAACACCCCAGCGAACGCCAACCCCGCCTCCCCCGCCGCGGCAGCGTCGACTGTGCTGTCCCCCACGTAGAGAGCCTCGGTGCGAACGAGGCCAATCCTCTTGATGGCGAGAAGCAGGGGGAAGGGGCTCGGCTTGAAGGAGTTCGCGTCGTCTCGACAGATCGTGACATCGAAGAGCTGGGAGAGAGCGAACCGTGTCAGTACGCGGTCTACTACGAATCGATGATTGTTCGTCACGAGCCCCGTCTTCAGACCCCGTCCGCGCAGACTCGTCAAAGCTGCAACCGCGTCGGGAAGAACCCTCGTCTTTTCAGCCGCCTCCCTCTCATACCGGCACAGAACGACCAGCGCATCCCTCTTGGCAGCCTCGATGCCTCGCCCTCCTCCTGTATGCTCAAGAAAGCTCTCCGCCTTCTCCACCATCTCCAGAATCCTCAGGTTTTCGTAGTTCTCCATGATAACTCCGTGCCTCGAAAGGAGAAGGGCAACATCACGTCTCGCAGCCTCATAGTTGAGCGTGTGCTCAACGATCGTCCCGTCGAGATCGAAGATCACGCCTCGAAACACTCTCAAGTTCCTTCCCTTGTACGCTCGCACAGAGCCCAGATGAGCGCTACTTCAACTTCATGGTCATGACATACGCCTCTTCGCCGTCCCGATAGTAGGAAGAGTTCCTCCTAACCCTCACGAAGCCCAGCTCTTTATAGAGACGAATCGCCGATTCGCTAGAGACCCTAACCTCTAAGAAGCACTCGCTGCACCCATAGGAGTTCCTCATGAGTTCAAGGACCTGGCGCACCAAGGAGGAGCCAAGGCCTCGTCCCCTCCACTCGGGCAGGACAGCGACGGAGATGATGTGGCCCTTCCTCGCCAAGCCCCTCAGGAAGCCGAAGGACGAGAACCCCCTCTCCACACGACACATTATGTACCCAACGATCTCGTCCTCCGCCGTCCGCGCCACAAGGAACACATCCGGAAAGCGCTCGTGGAGGTTTAGATAGAAGAAGTGGGGATAGTGCTCCGGTAGACATCTCATGTTGATCCTCACCACGTCGTCAAGGTCCTTCTTCTCGAAGAGCCTGACCTGCCACTCGACCGTCTCTCGAAGCGTCACCGAGCCAGCGTCACCTACCCAATTTACCTGGATCTAACACTTATGAATCGTCCCGTGAGGAAGGTGCTGATGAGGCTTTCGGCAGATCATGTTCGAACCGTCTTCTAGCCCTGATCTGGACAGGGTCACAGGCCTGGTATCCCGTAGATTCTCTGTAACGGAGCGGTACATCGAGAGCGGCATCCTGACCTTCTCCATTGATCCAGATTCACCGGACGTGAAGAACTCCTTTGAAGGACTAGTGCGCGAGCTCAAGTCGGAGGGTCAAGTTCCCTTTCTACGAAAAGCCGGCGACGTGTTGCTCCTTAGAGTATTCAGCCGACCCCAAACAGGCAGAAGATCCAACCGAACCGCCTTGATCCTCCTAGTGATCACCGCAACGGTGATCTTCGTCCACGGATACCTGCTGGGCTCGGATGAACTCTGGGCGACACACCTCACACCCAGCTTTCCTCCCTACCTATATGGCGTCACGTTTACCGCCGCGTTGCTGGGCATAATCGCGACTCACGAGCTCGGCCATCTCACCCTGCTGCGGAGAAACAAGATCGAATCCTCCCTTCCCTACTTCATACCGGGCATACCGGGCCTTGGACCATTCACTCCTCCCACCTTCGGAGCCGTCATAGTCCAGAGGGAGGCTCCTCCAAACAGGGACAGGCTCTTCGACCTAGGCATCAGCGGACCCCTCTTTGGGCTAGTGGCGACCGTGGTTGTGGCAGTTCTTGCCGCCCTCAGCGCTCCCATTCTCCCTAATGCGCAGGTCGCGCTCATTGAGGAAGCGTTGAGCAGATCGTTCATGGAAGCTCCGTCGCCGAGCCTTCCGATCCCGGCCCTACTTCAGATCATCATGAACCTGGTACTGCCACCAGTGGGAGAGGATTCGACCGTGATACTGCCACTGATCTTCGGCGCCGCATGGGTGGGGATGTTGATCACTTTCCTGAACGCCTTGCCAGCTTGGCAGCTCGACGGGGGTCACCTCGCGAGAGCCGTGCTCGGCGAGAGGATGCATGTGTACACTACCCTGGCATCCGTGGCGTTCTTGATGATCATAGGGTTCTGGCCGATGGCGTTCCTCGTCCTCCTCCTCTGGACCATGAGCGGACGAAAAGTGGCGGGACCGCTCGACGACTACTCGAAAGTCACAACCGGCAGAAAGCTCATGTTCGTGGCACTCCTCATCATAGCGGGCCTCTCGGCCCCCCTCCCCTTCTCCATCGTCTAGCCTCGGAACAGCGTCCCCGAAGCCTTGGGCACCAGTGTTATTGTTGTCCTCTCGCTCCGGCGGACAGAAGCCACGGCCTTGTCCACGTCAGCTCGGCTCCTCAGACCCGTCTTCTTAGCGATGAACTCAGGAATGGCGGAAACCAGCATCGGCCTCCGCCCCTTCAAGATTCCCATCAACTTGATGGCTGAGGCTGTGTGGATGTCCAAGGGCCGTCTCTCAGACACAGCCTTCCAAAACTTCGTGAGATCAACCTCAAGGCCTCCCCGAGCCTCGGCGACATAGATGATCCTCTCGACTCCAGACGCCACTAGGTTGAACAGTCCCTTCAGAGACCCAAGGAAGCTGTCGTCCCAGGGTCGACCTCCAGATGACGCCAAGACGAGGCCCTCCAGTGGTTCCTCAGTCGTCCACAGTCTTTCATACGTCGCCACAGAATCAGCCCACGGTTCGCTACCGAAGCCAAAACGGAAATCAGCAACCTTGCCGTCCGGCGAGAGAACAAAGCTCACCGAGAGAGGATCGTACGCCGACAGTGCCTCGTTGAAGGCACTCAATGTCTGTCCCCTCTCGCCGAAGGTCGTCTCCTGGCGTACGATCCAAGAGAACACCTCAAGATTCGATCCCAATGGCAAGAATCGGATGATCGCAGCGGGGTAGCCCGACCAGCCAAGGACGGAGCTGGGCTGGCACACGCCGGCCAAAACAGTTGAGGGTTCCAGGGGGAATCTGTCGATGTGAAACGTGAACCCCGACTCGGCATCCCCCTCTGAGACAGCCCTCGATTCCGGCTGGTCAATTTCCACGGCCTTCAAAGCTCCCCGCGACAGGAAGTCAAGGCAGAGATCTCGCTGACTCCGGTTGGACTCGTAGTCGAACACAAGATTGAGGGTTCTCTCTCCCACTTCCGAAGCAAGATCGTCGAGTTTCTGTTCGACAGGCTCTTCCCGTTCGTCGTCCACGGGAGGAGGAACGATTTCTCGCAACGTGGTCGGCTCAGGGATCATTACCGGAAGCTCTGTGTCTCCGAAGGGAAGCCAAACCTCGACCAAAATCAGGCACCCACATATGATGTATGATCAGGATGAGTCTACAGCCGAAAATAGGCAACGAAGGCATCACTCCGGCTGACAGAGGAAGGGACTGGATCGACACACGGAGCCTATCCCTTTCGGTGGTCTTGAGGCTGCAAGTCAGCGACGAGTCAAGGCGGGCGTCTCTTTGACATTGAAGAAGGGAGTTCGGATGCTCGGAGTGGCGGAGAGCTTCGCCAAGGGCACCGCGGAGAAGAGTGCTCTCGTCGGCGTTGTTCAGAGGGCCGACCTAGTCATTGATGGCTTCTCACTGGCGTTCCCCACGGTGGGTGGGATGGACGCCACGGACAGATTACTCGAATTGCACGATGAGCTGAGTAGGGAAGACGTTAACTACATCTGTGTGAGCGGAAGCGTCATCAGCTGGTACAATGTCATCGACTTCAACAGGATCCACGAAACGACGAAGACGCCCACCGTCTCGCTCACATACGAGCCCTCCGAAGGCTTGGACGAGCATTTCAAGAGGGCCTGCCCCCAGGACTGGAGAGAGAGGCTAGAGATGCACAAGAGAAACGGAGCCAGAGAGAGGGTCAGGCTCGACACGGGATACGAAGTCTTCGTGAGAGGATACGGCGTCGACACCGATGAGGTCCTAGAAGTCTTGAATGCTTTCCTGCTTCAGGGAAAGTATCCAGAGCCCATCAGGGTCGCGCGTCTGATCTCTCACCGGTTGTCTAAGATCATTCTAGCCTGACTTCTGACGGGATGGCCTGCAAACCTCCAAGGTGTCAAGTTGCCATTCCCTGGGCAGCTTCTCCGAAGCTCTCAGAGCCGAGAATCTTCTGGACGAACTCTGTACACGAAGCGGCAGGAATCCTGAGCTGCTCCCATGAGTCCCTATCTCTAGCCGTGACCGTTTCATCCTTCAGGCTCTGACGGTCCACGGTAATACACACAGGAACCCCTATCTCGTCGGCTCTGGCATAGCGCCTACCTATCGTCTCCTTCGACTCCAACGTGGCCCTGATGCCCTTCTCCAACAGTTCGGAGTGTATTCTGCCAGCCATCTCCTCAAGAGGCTTCCTCGACACTATCGGGAAGACCGCAGCCTCCACGGGAGCTACCTGAGGGGGAAGAGCTAGCACCACCCTACCCTCCTTTGACTTGAAGCCGTACTCCAAGGTCGAGTACGCCACCCGCTCCAGGCCAAAGCTCGGCTCGGCGACGTACGGGATGAACCTCTCTATCTGGGTCTTCTTCTCTATGGTCTCGATTCGGAAGAGTTGCCTCTTCAACCGATAACCCGCCACGTAGACGTGTCCCTTGTCGTCTAACTCCCCCAGAGTCTGTTCCTGTGGCCAGCTGTTGAGCTCTCTCATCACCGCCCCGATGTCATCCCCTACGAGTTCCTTGATCAACTCCGTCTTGGGCCTGACTCTTCGGTGACTCTTCCTGACAGCCTTCCGTAGCACCCTCTCAGCCGTCAGGTCTTCACCGGTCTTGCTCATGTGGGCCGACAGATCGAAGTCCGTCCTGTGTGCGTGGCCTGAGACCTCCACCCACCCCCATCTGGACAGAAGGACCTCTTGGTCAAAGGTTTGCTTGGAGTAGTGAGCTCGCTCACCCTCCAGATGCTCCCTGAACCTCTGCCGCGAGGGAGGGATCCCCAGAAGAGACATGAAGCCTTGGGCAAGGCCCATGAAGTATCCCAGCCACTCGCTCTTGACAAACCCCTCATCCAGTGCTGAGCCTACCGAGACCTCAAGCATCTCCTCCTCCCCCTTCAGTAAAACCGACTCTGGGACCAGGTTCATCATCACGTCCCTCACTTCCCCGAGGAAGGGACATTCCGGCCTCTCGGGATCATAGAAGAGTTCGACCTCCATGAAATCGATCTCTCTCAACCGAATGGGGCCCTGCCTTGGGGAGATTTCGTTTCGGAACACCCTTCCCACCTGAGCTATTCCCAGTGGCATCTTCTTCCTTTCGACCGAGTACGTACGCTTGAATTCGGTGAACATGCCTTGGGCCGTCTCCGGCCTCAAGAATCCCACGCTGTCCCCCAGCGGCCCTATCGTGGTCTGAAACATTGTTGTAAACAGGCTTGCCTTTCCCAGTGTCCCATCGCATTCGGGGCAGGTCACACCAAGCCTATGGATCTGGCTGTCGACCTGAGACGGACTCAGAGTCTCCACATGCCTTGCTCCAGCCTTGCTGAGGAGCTCATCGGCCTTGAACCTCTGACTGCACTTGAGACAGGCGACCATCGTATCCTTGAATCCCTCGACGTGGCCGGAAGCCTCAAACACGGGGTAGGGAGTTACCAAAGGGGCATCTATTTCGATGAAACCATGCTTGAGGACAAAGGTTTTCCTCCAGAGGTCAGCGATCTTCCTCTTCAATACAGCCCCAAGGGGGCCCCACGTTAAGAACCCACTGACGCCTCCGTATATCTCATAGGCGTTCCAGAAGAACCCCCTACGCGCAGCTAGACCGGAAACTTCGTCAACTAGGTCCCTCTTAGGGCGCTCCACTCTCAGGTCACGAATGGAAGAAACCTGGATTCTTAAAGTCTTTACCCGGGCGACGGCTACGAAGCGAGCTCCACTATCTCCACGGACCTACGACGCTCCTGACCAGACGGGCGGCGTATCCACGCCCGAAGGGGATTCTGCAGCGTATGAGCTCGCTGAGCCTTTCCTCACCCAGCACCTTGAGTAGCCTCTCCATCCAGCTGTCCTTCCTCATCGCCATGTCGCCGAGTTCGCGTATGCGAACCGAGTTCGCGATCTCTTTGCCCATCTCCCTCTTCCACTGCCTCTCGTACTTACTCAAGGAGGGTTCTCCGGTCAGAGCCCACTGAGCAGCTACCTCACCTGCTATAGCCCCTGAAACCACCGCCAGGGGTACACCGGCGCCTACAGAAGCTAGGACGTGCCCGGCAGAGTCTCCAGTCACCAAGACGCCCTCTGTGTATGTCTTGGGGATTGCTCCCCCGCAGGGAACGAGTCCCCCCACCACGGACATGGCTGAGGTTCTCCTCAGTCTCTTGGCGGCCAACGGATGCTTCCGAATGAACCGATCGAAGTAGTCCGTGATGGTCATCCCTTTCTCTGTGAAGGGTGTCCTAATCCCCAGCCCTACGTTGGCTAGGCCATCTCCCCTCGGGATGATCCAGGCGAACCCTCCCGGGCAGTAGTCCTTTCCTAAATACATCTCGGTGGTGTCGTTACCAGTATCGACGCACCCCATCACCTGCTGCAGGACGGGACTGAGGTCGTAGGGGGAGCTGAGGATTCTTAGCCCGACCCCGGTGGCGGTCCTGGAACGCGCCCCATCCGCCGCCACAACCATTGAACTTCGTACTTTCTGGGAGTCACCCTTCCTCTCAATGGCCACCTCAAGGGTCCCG
>JAUWBL010000201.1 GCA_030601715.1 Candidatus Geothermarchaeota archaeon
ACTGTGTTGAGAGCTTCCTCAGGAGCGAAACGGTCCACGCTGTGTACGTCTCCGCCCGGCCTGAGTTTCTCTCCCCGTGTTCTTCCCCAGAACACGACGTAGAGCAGGTTGATGTCCTTCTTCCTTAGAGAGTAGGTTCCGACGAATCCCATGAGTTCGAGATCCGTGTTTGTCTCCTCCTTGATCTCCCTCACGACGGCCTGTTCGGCCGTCTCTCCCCTCTCGACGTAGCCGCCGGGCAACCCCCAGGTTCCCTCTGACAGGTGATAGCTGGTTCTCACGAGGACGACCTCGTCTCGCAAGAGAACGATGGCGGCCGCGACGGGCGAGGGGTTCCCCCACTCGATGAAGCCGCATCCGTCGCAAACTAGGCGGTTTTTTCCTTCTTGGAGTCTTTGCTTGAGGTTCGAACGGCAGCGAGGACAGTATTTCAATTTTCTCTTGTACCGTCCATCGTTCCGCCGCATGGCATACCCATCCCTATCATGTCTTCCCCCTCGTCCCCCAGCTCGCGCGTCATCTTGATCCTTGCCAGTGGAGGAGTCCCCCTTCCCAGAGAGCTCTGGGCCGGTTGGATCACCGCCGACTCAACGCATTCCCTGAAGATCGTGGTGTAGTACACCTTTCTGCCCTCCCTTATGACGCTCCTAGCTTCCCCTTGGAGGAGGTTGAACCCTCCGTGTTTGCCACCGTGGCCACGGCGATTCTGATTTCCTTGGATGCCAGCTCCCCTATTCTCTTCACGAACTCTCGGGACAATGTGTCGCAACTATGTTCCGGACCTGATGTAAAAACCGTCAGAAAGATGGATTCAGAGATCCTTTGATACCCCTTTGAGGGCGAAGAAGCATTTCAGTGTAGCCGTTGGAAGGCAGGGAGATCCGTCGGTGTTTGACCCACCACTTGAAAGGGCCTGTCTTCGACCAAGGATTGCGTGGCTCAGGAACTCCGAGTCTTTAGGCTTGCGAACTTCGCGAGTTCAACGGCGGTGAACTGGAAGGCGGTGACACCCAGTATGAGGTACCAGTCAGTGAGTCCGAGGGGGATGGTGTGAAATATCGATTGGAGAGGAGGAATGTAAACAACGGCTAGTTGCATGAAGACAGAGAAGAGTATCGCCATAATGAGAAAGCGGTTCTTGAGAGGACCTACCTGACTGATAGGATACTTCAGGGACCTCGCGTTCAGCACGGTGGCCATCTCCAACATGGTCATCAGGGTGAAGGCCATCGTCATCGCCCTCGCCGTCTCTCCGGCCGTCCAGAGCCATCCATAGACCGCCAAAACCTCTATAGTGTACATTGTCGCGATGCCCAAGATGAAGAGCTTCATCCTTCTCGTGAAAATACTTTCTTGTGGGTCTCTGGGAGGTCGCTTCATGATGTCGGGATCCGCGGGATCGAAGGTTAGAGCCAGAGCGGGCAATCCGTCTGTCACGAGGTTGATCCAGAGGATCTGAATGGCTACAAGCGGAAGGTCGAAGCCTAGGAGCACGGCGAAGAACATGATGGCGATCTCAGCGATGTTGGTTTGCAGCAGGTAGGCTATGTATTTCTTGATATTGTCATACACCGACCTGCCCTCCTCCACGGCCGCGACGATGGTCGAGAAGTTATCGTCGAGGAGGATCATGTCCGATGCTTCCTTGGTGACATCCGTACCCGTTATTCCCATCGACACCCCTATGTCAGAGGCCTTGAGCGCCGGGGCGTCGTTGATTCCATCCCCAGTCATAGCCACCACGTGCCCCCGCTTCCTCAGGGATCTCACGATCCTGATCTTGTGTTCGGGCGCGACCCTGGCGTAGACGGAGACCCTATTCACCAAGTCGTCCAGCTCCTCGTCGACCATCGCCTCGAAATCCGTTCCTTCGAGGATGAGGTCTCCCTCCCCCATCATCCCCAGCTCTCTCGCGATGGCTACTCCTGTATCCTTGTGATCACCCGTTACCATGACTGGGCGGATTCCAGCCGTCTTGCATCTCTCAACGGCTTCCCTCGCCTCCTCCCTTGGAGGATCCATCATGGCCACCAGTCCCACAAAGACCAGCTCCGTCTCCACCTCTTTCGGAACGTACTCCCCAAGTTCCGGGGGCAGGCTCCTGTAGGCTATCGCCAAGACACGGAGGGCCTCGGAAGCCAGAGACCTGTTTTTCTCGAGGACTCGTTTCCTCTCCGGGTCAGATAGGGATCTTTCTTCCCCGTTGTGCAACACATGAGAACACAATGCTAACACCACCTCGGGAGCTCCCTTGACGTAACCCACTTTTTTGCCGTCGCTAGTAGCGTGGATCGTGGTCATCCTCTTTCGTACGGCGTCGAAAGAGATCTCACCGATTCTGGGATTCGAGTCCTCTTCGGATTTCTTCCAAAGATCTGCCTTGGCCGCCAAGGTGAGGAGGGCGCCTTCTGTCGGGTCTCCGATAACTTGCCACTTCCGGTTCTCTCGTTGGAGTGAGGCTTCGTTGCAGAGGACACCTGTCCTCAGCAGAGTCTGCAGGGAGGGATCCCGACGTGCATCTATCTCTCCTCCTTCGCCGGACAGAAACTCCCCCACGGGTTCGTATCCCCTCCCTGTGACTTTCACTTCCCTTCCGTCGTAGTATAGCTTCCTGACCGTCATCTCGTTCTTGGTTAGGGTTCCCGTCTTGTCGGAGCAGATGACCGTGGTGCTCCCCAGCGCCTCGACGGAGGGCAGTCTCCTCACCAG
>JAUWBL010000095.1 GCA_030601715.1 Candidatus Geothermarchaeota archaeon
AGAGCATATAGCCCTCTGATCCCAAAAGCGATTTCCTCCTCCCGCGTGTCGGCTAGGTCATAGCCGCGCAACCGACAGATCTCCTGCAGAGAGTGTCTCAAAGACGAAATGCTGGTCTCTACTCTCTTCGGCATTATTCTAAAGAGAACTTTGACCACGCAGACGCTCTCCTAGGGTCCAACGAAGCCGCAACGGGCACACGTGTAGTGCCTGACGAACATCCTACACTTCTCGCTCCTCCAAATCACGGCCTCACCGCATCTGGGACAGATGAACTTGACGGATCGTTCGTCTGGAGAGATCAGCTTCCCGCAGCAACCGCACTTCGGAAGCATGTGCAACAGTTCGTCGCTCATCTCAACTCACGTGGCCTTGTATGATTTCGAAGGGCTGACGCATAAATATGCTCTACAGTTCTGTGCTAGGAGCTCAAGCCGAGAATCAGCGACCGCACAACGCTGAGACCCGATTTCAACAGAGCCTTCTTCGACGTGATCCTCAATAGGGATGCGTGGTGGTCCAGCTTTCCTCCCTCCACCAAATCCGGGAGAATTACTTCCTCTTTGATCCAATTCAAAACCTGGTTCAGTTCATCGTTCCCCATCAAACGGAAGAGCCGTCTTGCACTTCTTTGCCAGTCGACCTCCCGTTTCCAGGTGCCCAACCAATTTCTCTGATAATCCGACAAGGCATGCTTGACGTCAATGAGGGAAGAAGCCTCCAGAAGGGCCTCGGCAGCCAGGTTGGCTGCCATCAAGCCGTATCTTAGACCTCCTCCAGTGGTGGGTTTTGTCTGTCCCGCTGAGTCACCGACAAACGCCGCGTTGCCATCGAAAAAGGGCAACAAGTAGCCTGAGACTATGAGAGGTCCGAAGTACTTTGAAACAACCTGAGCCGAGCCAAACCTCCACATGGTGAACTTCATCAACATTTCTTCGGCCGGGGAAGCCCTCCATGCAGAACCGATTCGCACGACTTCTGAGTTAACGGGAACGCACCACAGAAAGAAGTCTGGGTTCCGCCGCTTGTCGACCCAGATCTCCGCTACGTCTCTCTCCATGTCGGTGTCAAGAACATCGAACTGGACCCCGGAGAGGGCCGAACCTGCCTTGGGTTTTCTTCTGAGGAAGCTCTTGGCTCCGCCGCAATCAATGAGAACGTCAGGCTCTATCTTCCCGTCACTAGCTTTGAGAACGTGCGGTCGCTGATTGAACTCGATCTCGACCCGTCCACCAAGCTCGATCTCTCCGCCGCCCTTGAGGAAAGACAGAGCCAGCTCTTTGTCGAAGGAAGGTCGGTCTATTACGAGAGCCCTCACTTCGTCGCTTTTGTAACGTACAACAGCCCCTCCCGGGATGCCCAGCTGGACTCCTCTGAGCCTGGAGACAACTGTTCTCTCCGGGTCAACCCCGGCCTCTGCAAGGGTTTCACGGCTGATAACACTTGTGCAATGATTCGGGACCCCGATCTCCCTGTGCTCTTCAAACACCGTCACATCGGCGTCGCCGGAGGCAAGTCTAGCACCCGTCAGCAATCCTGCTGGGCCACCACCCAGAATCCCTACCCTCAAGTTCGCCGCTCACCAGCCGGCCCTAGCCATGTCCCAGTCTCTTAAGAGGATCTCTCCCAACCAACATGTAAGTGAAAACGGGACTTCAACCCTTGATTCACCTCTCGCGGTGGCGGTCAACTCCGATTGAAGTACCAAAGCAAGTCATAGCAGTG
This sequence comes from Candidatus Geothermarchaeota archaeon, assembly GCA_030601715.1. Classification (GTDB taxonomy): domain Archaea; phylum Thermoproteota; class Nitrososphaeria; order Geothermarchaeales; family JAUWBL01; genus JAUWBL01. Next base: position 1,726 of record JAUWBL010000095.1, read on the forward strand.
AGGTCCGACCTCGACATGAGCGTGGGCAAGACGGCGGCCCAGGTCGCTCACGCCTCCCTCTCAGCATACAAGAGGTGTCTCGAAGAAAAGCCTAACTGGGCCAAAAGGTGGCTCGCCGAAGGGCAAATGAAGATAGTATGCCAGGTGGACGGCGAAGAAGAGATCCAGAAATTGGAGGACCAAGCTAGGGAGCGAGGCATACCCTCCTCCAAAGTGGAGGATAGAGGTCTCACCGAGGTCCCTCCGGGTACTGTTACGTGCATTGGTCTGGGCCCGGCGCCCTACAGCGTGATTGATCCTCTAACCAGGTCCCTAAGGCTTCTGAAATGAACGTCCCCCCCGAGGACATGGAGCTAGGGCTACTGGTCTACAACACCGACACACCCGCCTTAGGAGGCATCATAAAGTCGAGACCTTCCGATTTTCGAGTATCTGAAATAGTACAGCGAACCTTCCTCTCATCCCTTACGACGGAGAGAGGACCAAAGAAGAACTTCCCGATATTCTTGGCGAAAAGCCGAGGCATTGACGCTTTCCGACTGATGACAAGGGCGGCTCAAGAGTTGAGAGTATCACCCAACTCCGTTCGCGTCCTAGGCCTCAAGGACGCCCACGCCGAGAAGGTTCAGCTGCTGGCCCTGAGAACCCACAAGTTCCAAACGCCAAGAGATCGCGACTTCCTTACACTCTTGGGATGGACTCCGAGACTGCCAAACAAGAGGCTACTGAAAGGCAACAGATTCCGGATAGTCGTGAGGGAATTACACCCAGACAAGGAGGAGAGCGACACGATCTCGGGTTTCATCAACCAGATGAGCAAGAGAGGAATCCCGAATTTCTTCGGGCACCAACGATTCGGCCGCCCGAGACGGATCACTCACATAGTGGGAGAGATGATCGCTAGGTCACGATTCGAGGATGCCGTCAAGCAATACTTAACGCACACCAACGAGCGAGAGCCTGAGTCGGTTCGCTGGTGGAGGAGGGAGCTGGCGGAGGCGTGGGACTATAAACGCGCCTTCCGCGAGTCCCCGATGGGGGCAACACACGAGCGGAGGATGTTGGAGGTTTTGGTGCAGAGGGAAGACTATGTGGCGGCTCTGCGAGCGCTGCCCATATCTCTGCGACGTTTATTCCTTCAGGCTTGCCAGTCTCACCTATTCAATATCGTTCTATCGAGGAGAATCGAAAAGGAGCTAGGCATCACCCACCCCCTCAGGGGCGATCTCGTCTATGATCACCGACGGAGAAAGACTGGGTTCTACTCTGATGGGAGTCGAGAGGAAACGGTCATGCTTCCCCTGGTCGGGTACTCCGGCTACCCCTCCAAGGGCGAGCAGGGAGTCATGATCAAGGAAGTTCTACGGGCTCGCGGCCTGAGCCCTCGGAACTTCTATGTGGATGCCATGCCCGAGCTAAGTTGCAGAGGCAGCCTAAGGACAGCCGCACAGAGTGTAGAGGAACTCGTACTCCACTCAGATTTCGAAGCCGGGGCGTTGACCTGCATGTTCACGCTCGGGAAGGGCAGCTATGCCACGGTCCTGCTTCGCGAGCTTGTGAAACCCGAGAACCCTGCAGGACAAGGCTTCTGACGGGTCTCTCCGAGTCGCTCAGAAAGGGAAGTCTGCTTCTCCTAGAAGCTCTGTGGGGACAGGGGGACTACAGGGATGGCCCCAGTATCGGGTCCTTCATTACCACTTCGAACCATTTCACTGAGCCATCTTCCCCTAAGTAGTAGGAACCGAGCAGATCTAGGTTGGGGTGTTTCCTGAGGGCCCTCTCCTCCGCGATCTTCCCCATGCTCTTGCCCCTCTTGATCTTGGAGATGCCCATCCTCTTCTGTCTCCTGCCCAGCTTGGGAGGAATCTTTCTAAGACCTCCACGGCTGACCTTTACCCTCACAACGACAAAGCCCTTCTTCGCCTTGTACCCCAACATTCGAGCCTTGTCCAGCCTGGACGGCTTGACGATCCGCTGCACCGTCCTGCCGCGCCTCCAACTGGCCCTCAGAGATGAGTAGCGTCTCCTAAGCCTAGGATCGCTCCATATGCGACGCCAAGTATGCCCGATGTGTCTGTACATCCTTCCCACCGAGGCTACCATGCGGTAGCGGTCGCTACTGATTTAAGTTGCCGGAACTCGCTGGTTGGGCTTACTCAGGGCTTCGAGGAGCTTGTCACAGACGATGAGAGAAGCCTTCCGCTGAGCATCCCTCGTCTGCGCCCCTATGTGGGGCGTGGCAACCACATTCTCCAGAGCGATCAGCGAGGTTCGAGTGGGTGGTTCAACGTCATACACATCCATCGCAGCGCCGGCCAATCTACCCGTCCGAAGCGCATCTTCAAGAGCTTCTGGATCCACCACTTCACCCCTGGCCACGTTCACCAAGAAGGCTCCCCGCTTCGTCTTCCGGATAGCTTCGGCATCTATCAGGTGGCGAGTGTCCTCGTTGAGGGGAACGTGAAGGGTTATGAAGTCTGAACTAGCCAGAAGCTCCTCGAGCGCCACCTGCCTGACCCCTCTCTCGAGGTACTCTCGTCCAATCTCGAGAATCTCATATGCCATGACTTTCATTCCTATATCCAGCGCAAGCTCACACGTCCTGCGCCCTATTCTCCCGAAGCCCACTATTCCCAGCGTTTTTCCCGACAGCTCGACGCCCACGAGCTCCTTCTTGAGCCAAGCCCCCTTCTTCATGGAGCGGTCTCCGCGGACAATCCCACGGGCCAGGGCTATCAAGAGACCTATCGTCAGCTCTGCCACGGATTGCGTCAAGACCTCGGGAGCATTCAGTACCTGAATCCCCTTCTTCCGAGCGTACACGGTGTCTATGTTGTCTAGGCCAACGCCAGCTCTGGCGATTGCCTGAAGGCTCCTACCTGTTTCAATGACCTCCCTGTCGACGCGCGTTCTGCCTCGGACCACAAGCGCGTGAAACTGATCAACCATCTTCAGGAGTCCGCCGTGTGTTACGTCGTCCTTGACCAACACTTCGTGTCCGGCCTCGACTAGTCTATCAACCCCTTCTTGGTGAATCGGGTCACAAACCAGGATCTTGGCCACTGTTTCAGAGCCCCCCGGCCAGCTTCATGTCAGTGATGTGGCAAACCTTCTTCATAGGTGCAGTGCGCTCAACTGTCGTTTTCCTCAGAGACTATTGGGCCACCTGTTTTCGCCCACCACAAGAATCTAAGGGAGGACGGGGCAGATCTGTTGTTGTACGGCTGGTCGCCCCTCATATGACCGTAAGTAGGGTCACGCCAAGTGTGTCTGTATGAGCGTGGCCCTACTGTTCCCCACCCAGGCAGCCCCAGGAAGAGGGATTTGCCCCACTGTAC
>JAUWBL010000176.1 GCA_030601715.1 Candidatus Geothermarchaeota archaeon
GACAACCATCTACATAGACAAGAGATTGCGTGACATGGCGAAGGCCGCCCAGGTGAACGTCTCTAGCGTCTGCGAGGCAGCTCTAGAGAGGGAGACCGGATATCGCAATCCTGAGACCCTAGCGGCCCGAATCCTCGCCCTGAAGGGGGAAATACGCCTTGCGACTGACATAATGGAGGAGTCGGATGCAATAGAAGATCGGTCTGAGGAGATGGCCGCTATGTACGAAAAACGTCATCCGAGTGGCATGAAGGGTCCCTCGAAGGACCAGGACATGACTTGGATCAGAGCGGTGAAGGGTCGATACGGCCTCCAGGGCATGAGGGACAAGGAACTCTACGAGAAGCTGAAGGAGGGCCTGGCATGACCGAGAATCCTTATGAGGAAGCAGAAGCGATGTGTGGTCATTGTGCCTGGAACGAAGGCTACAACGAGGCGATTGATGACGCCGTCGAGCGGCTCGTTGCAGGTGGTATGCCCCGTAAGTTTGCAGAACCACTCCAAGCCCTCCGCAAGAAGGTGGACTGATGGGAGGCCGGACGACTGACAAGCACAGGACGAGACGAGGGACGTGCCAGAGATGCTCGAGGGCCCTGCACTCTCCTATCTCCATGGAGATGTCTCTCTGCGGTATGTGTGCACGGGACACGGGCATGAGATGGCGGCCCCGAATGCGGGAGTATCTCCTCTCCAGGGGGCTCTCTCTTGATTAGCCACAAGAATCTCAGGTGTCTGTGTGGTGGTCACATGAGGCGGGAGTCGAAACGCACGAGCACCTTTCTATGCAAAGACTGCCGCAGGGTCTATACACTGACCTTCCGCATGAGGTATACACATGACCGCTGAGACAGTGCGCTGCATAGTCTGCCTCTCGATCAAGCGGGGAAAGCCCTTCACTCGAGGAGGAGGAAAGAGGACCTTGAAGGGATGGGTCTGCGGCCGGTGTCTCCATAGGTTCGATGACCCGGTGGAACCAGACTTCGACTGAGGAAAAATAGCCTCCAGGAGAGTTGGAGGGCCCCCTCCTGGAGGGAACGGGATGGAACTGAGGACCCCAGGGGGGAGTCTCGGGCATGGACCACTATCCTAGACGTTCTCCGGGGCCCTCGAGGGAGGAATAGCGCGAGACCTTAAGAATGTTGTGTCACTCGAAACCATCCTCGCTTTCGAGGGTCGTTTCGACTCTCACAAGCCTGAGGAGTCGTCACGGATCACCATATCTGACACGAAACACCCTGACTTCCGAGCGCGGATAACAGAATCATAGATTGAGAGGCAAAACCTGGACGCCTAGGCAGGTCGCTCTAGAGCTCATCAAAACAGTCAGGCGTAAGCTTTACGATTATGTCACCTCGCCTTGCTCTCGAGGAGAGACGCCCCTGAGAGATAGAGGGCGATGGCCGCTAGACCCGTAGAAACGGCCGTTACGAGAGCTCCGTTGTGACCCGTGATCATGCCGACACATCCATAGAGCACGAGGAGAGCGGCCACGCAGACGAGCCCTGTAGCCTTCTTCACTGCTGTTGCCCCTGCACGACTATGACCGTCTGCTCGTCCTCGTCCTTCCGTCCCGCCAACAGCATGACACCGACACCGGTCCCGAGGCCCAAGAGATAAGCGATTACGTCTCGAGTTGTGATCGGCTGAGGAGGCGGCGGATCTGGCGGGAGGGTCTGCACAGCTCCCATCAGAGCTCCTCCAGAGTCCGTTTCTTGGACCCACACATGTGACACTTCTCCGGCGGGTCCTTGAGATCCACGTATCTGCGTGCCCCACACTCAACGCAAATCAGCTCGCCATCCGCGACCTTCATGCGACCCTCCTAGCATGGACGGAGACGAGATCAGCGGCCGCGCCTCCGACAACGACCTGAGTGTTGACGACCTCGTCGATCATCAGGGGCACGTGCAACATCTCCTGAGGAGCAATGATTCCGACAGCGGCGTCAGAACCGAGAAAGATGGCGGCGGCCCCATAAGCGATCTGCACGCCCATCAGCTTGGCGGCGGCCCCACCATTGAAGACTCCAATCTGATCGATCAACCATACCTGCCCATCCAGAAATGCAACAGGGACGTCGGGAGACGCTACGTTCCCCGCGTGGTTCATAGTCTCGTCCTCTATCATTCCAGGTCTGATGAACCGTCCTTCTTGCCCTACCATGACAACGGGCCGGATGGGACGCTCAACGAACCAGAACCTATCCCCGTCATGCCTATGATCGTATGTGAAGAGTCCGGTGTCCGCTATCTCCTTGGGTCTAGGCATGTCTATCTCCGCTTTGGATTCGAGCAGCTCGAGACGACTACTCTATCTCTAGAGTGATCAGGACGGATACATCACCGAGGTCGAGGTTCAGCTGTGCGTTGAAGGTGATGGCAGATCCAGAGACTACGGGGATGTCCAGGTCAGCGAGTTCGAAGAGGATAACTGACTGGCCGCCAGTCGTGATCAGAGTCCCACCATATCCACCGGCCGGTAGTGCTACCGCAGACCGACCTATGCCTTCTCCGGCAAGTGTGACCCAGCCCACACCGCCTCCGACAGCTGCACCGTCTGCTGCAAAGCAGACCCACGCCCTCTTGATGCGGGTCTTGCCAGCCTCAACGATACGATCCACTGCTGCTATGTTCCCAAGTGCCAGCATCTCGATGGGCGTGTCCGCTGCTGCGAGCACTGCCGTCTCAACTGAGATGTACTGATTTCCCATGTTGATTCCTTCTGTCAATGGGCTCGTGGGCCCTGTGACTGTGACTAGTTACCTGTCAGGACGATGTTGGTCCCGGGGACCTTGACAGGTCTCTTCAGGACGAAGGCGACTATCCTGTCCTGGGCAAGCATCAGAGCACCGACCAGGGTCGTGCTGAGCCACACGCCCTTCGGTATGTTGATGGCCGCCGTGTTGACACGTACGGACACGCCGGTCTCACTCTTGACGATGATGTCTCCGAAGGGTTGCTTGAAACCGTATCCCTCCGCCAGGTCGTTCATGAAGACTGCGAAACCCGTCTGGAACCGTCCCATGACAGAGATGTCTTGTATGTCTACGGCCCTCGCAACGGCGTCCACACCGGACCCCACCAGCGGTGGAATCGCCATAATGAC
>JAUWBL010000094.1 GCA_030601715.1 Candidatus Geothermarchaeota archaeon
GGTGCTATGAACGAGCCGTCCACTGACCGAGATCTCCTGCGACAGTTTCACAGTTCGAAATCGAAGCCTCGCGCAGTGAAAAGACAGGATCTCGAAGGGTTGGTTGAAGCCGATGGATGTCTCTCTAGCGGACCTGAACCATCAGGTCCTAGACGGGGGATACCGGATCCTCCTGGAGTTCCGTGAGGGACGCTACCTGGAGCACAAGCTGTTCAGGATCTGGCTGGTGGACGGTGACGGCTGCTCCTCCAAAGACCCTGTCTTTGAGGGGATACACAGCTCGGGCCGCCCGTCTCAAGGCATCAAGGGCTGGATAGACGGCGACTACCACGAAGAGGCAAAACTCGAGGGAAGAGAGGTGATTCTTCCCTTGAAAGGCCTTGACAGAGCTCTCTTCAAACAACTGGGTCGGATGATCCCAGAGGGAGGAAGCCTCATGGTCTCCTACGCCATGTTCTCGGGAGAAGGCAAGGTTCACAGGGAAACCCGCGTCGGGCTAGACCGCGGAATCCCGCCGGTGGCTACACCTCTGGGAAGCCTGCTCTTCGAGGCCGGATGCGGACTCCACGTGAAAGACTGGTACATACCCGAGGGAGGAAGGGAAGGCCCCCCGAAGCTCCAAGGCCACAAACCCATCGACGAAGAGGAAGCCCATAGATGGAGGGAGAGACTGAGGGGAGAGCTGGAGCTATTCCTGGAGACAGAGAAGAGACTAGGAGATGAGGTGAGAGAGGAGGCTAGGAGCAAAGCAAGCCGGATCCTGAGATCCCTGCACGGGGCCTGAGATGAGCGGTCATCCGGCCACGACTCCGACGATGACGTCCAGATCCTCCTCGGAGAGCCTCGGGTGGACGGGTAGAGAGAGAACCCGTCCGGCCACCTCTTCGGCCGCTGGCAGGTCTCCCTCCTTCGAGTTCAGCAACCTCCTGTAGAGAGGCATCAGGTGGACCGGCACCGACCAGTAGACAGCCGCTTCCACCCCCGCTTCCCTTAGCCTCGCCTGGAGCTCGTCCCTTGTTATGCCGTACTGTTCTTGGGACACCGTGATGGTGTAGACATAGAAGGCGTGCCTCACGCCTGTCATGACGAAGGGCACATCCACCCCCTCGACGCCTCGAAGCCGCTCCGTCAGATAGGCCGCGTTCCCGTTCCTCTTCTCAAGGAACCCATCCAACCTCCCAAGCTGAACCCAGCCCAGGGCCGCCTCCACCTCAGGCATCCGGTAGCTGTACCCCAACTCTTCGACCGAATGTGGGTCTGCCTGGCCTTGGCTCCTGAACCTCCGAGCCCTTCCGGCCAGCATGTTGTCGTCGGTCGTTATCATCCCTCCCTCCCCGGTGGAGATGTTCTTGCTGCCGTAGAAGCTGAAACACCCGGCCCTTCCAAGCGACCCCACCTTACGACCCTCAAGCAAGGCTCCGTGGGCCTGGGCCGCGTCCTCGATGATAGCCAAGCCGTGAGCCTCAGCCAACTCGAGCACTGATCTCATGTCAGCAGGCTGGCCGAAGACGTGAACCGGAACGATGGCCCTCGTCCTTGGAGTTACGATCCCCTCCACATGTTCAGGGTCGATGTTGAAGCTCCTCCCATCGATGTCAGCGAAGACGGGTTTCGCGCCACAGAGGAGAACCGTGTTGGCGGTGGCAGCGAAGGTAAAGGTGGGGACGATGACTTCGTCACCCTCTCCTATTCCACAGGCGGAAAGGGCGCTGTGGAGGGCCGCCGTTCCCGAGTTCACTGCAACCGCCTCCCTCACACCGACGTAGCTGGCGAAGCCTTCCTCGAACCTTCTTACCATCGGGCCGCCGCCACTCCACGACGTCAGCCTTCCCGACGCCAGTACGTCGCGAACAGCGGTGAATTCCTCTTCGCCTAGGATGGGTTCATTGATGTGGATCATGCGCACAGCACCCTCAAGGGGTCAAAGGTAACAGGCCAGCCTGCGAGGTGTTATCAAAGGCTGGCTTCGACCAAGTGCAGAGACAGGGCCTTGGAGTTTGATTGACATGATGAGGATAGTATGTCTGTCGGGTGCATTATTGCGTTTCTATGGGAGGTAGGGCTTGGGCGGTTCTGTCGATTTGAGTTCATCCTAATACAGGATATAGACGACTCCCGCCCCAAGGATGAGTCCAGCAATCGGCGTGACCAACCATTCTGAGAGGATATACAAGACTGCTCTGATGTTCACTATCCTTATTGGGCTGGCAAAGGCCGAGCCCAGCACCCCGGAGCTAGTTGCTTGAGTGACGGATACTGGAACACCCATCTGGGTGAAGAGTTCTATCACCGAAGCGCCTCCTGCTTGCGACGAAAGCGAAGCAAAGATGTTCATCTGATAGACGTCTTCTCCGACTCTCCTAGAGACACCTCTGCCAAGAAACATCACCCCCATCAAGAAGCCAGCAGCGACGAGCAGGGGGGAAGGAATGGGAAGCTCTTTCACGGTTGGAATGACCGCGCCGATGAACCCGAGGGTGTTGGCTCCCAGAACGTAGGATGTGTAGAGAGCCGTCAGCGTCAATCCGATCCTCAAGATATTCTGTTGCTCCCATAGGTTTGGCCTGGCAAGGTATTTCCTGACCAGGCGCGTTATCCCAGCCGATAGTGAGAAAGCCATGAAAGGCGTGATGACCCATGAGCCCAGCAGAAGGGTGAGATAGGGGAGATCCATGGGATGCTGGAGCATGAGATTCATCCCCACCATGGTTCCCACCAAGGAATGGGTGAGGGACATGGGAACTCTGATAGTGTTCGCTGCCAAGAAGAGCAAGGCGACGACAAAGAAGGCTGATGTCGCTAGATCTCCGCTGAGATCCTGTCCCAGAATCGACCGCGTTCTCTGGAGTTTGCCTCCCTCGAGAAGATAGCCTAGAAGCGCGCCAGCAGTGGCGATGGAGAGGACGACCTTTTTGGGTAGCATCCTTGTTCCCTGGATCGTGCCAACACAAGCTGAGATGTTGTTGCCGCCTACTAGGGCTGAAAGGAGGAAGCCTAACCCCAATCCCAGCAGGGTCATGGTAGCTATCCTCGGAGGATTGAGAGTATCATGGCAGTCTCATTTCCACAGTCCTCCAAGAGGTCTAGGATGTCGTCTAGCCTGCGGATGAGACCTAGTACGTGCTCGAAGATCCACCACTCTACGTGTTCGACTTTCTCATACATTGAATCCAGGATCTCCTTCTCTACATCATCTCCTTTCTCCTCTATCTCCTCCAGTTCATCGGCTTTCCTCATGCTTGCATCGAAGTCTTTTCCAACGTCTTCTATGAGCTCCCTTAGCTTGACGGCTCCTTGAAGACATAGAGCGTGAAGCCTCTCGGCTTCTCTGTACGTTTTGATACAGAAGGAGGAGTGGAAAGAACCATGCGTCGAAATCCTGGATATCTCTCCAGCCAAGAAGTAGGCGTCGTCCAGTATGTCCTCAACTCTGTGGATCAGTAAGAGAAAGTGTTCAGCCAAACCCGGCGCAATAGCACCTTTCCTTATGCTCCGAGTCAGCTCCATTGTCAAGGCATCCCCTTCTTTCTCCATCCTTGTTATGGCCTCGAGGTGAGAGTCCAGCACATCACCCGTGTCGTCACCGTGGGAGATCATTTCACCTAGGTTCCGAAGGCTGGTCTCGACGAGGATTACGTTTCGTAGGATTCGGTGGAAGAGGATCTTCTCGCCTGAGGTGAACACATCTCTTATCTTGCTGAACATCGTCGACCAACACGAAAGGCATTCGAGGGATAGATGTTAAGAAGGATGTATTCCAAGCCGAAAAACAGTCTGCTGATCAACTCATTCTACGGAAGCTGCTCACGGGCAGGATGACCAGGTCTTCTAGAGCGTTCTTGGAGGGCTTGGGCGTACGGGGCGTCGATGCAGTCGGTGCTCTCGCACAGGTTGCAGGTGAGTGTGTCGCCTCAACGCCCTGCGCAGACGACCCGCATAATCATGAACATCCCGCGCCTAACCTGTACGATTGGTATCAGCGGTTCTTTGGCGGTTAGGCTGGCTCTAACTCTCTCGCCCTTCACAACGTCATCGTGAGGGTCGCCGTACTCCATAGTATGACTGTGTAGAAGACGACCAGGGAGAGGCCGTAAAGCAACAGCAGCCTTCTCAGACCAAGGGTCCTATTCAGGTAGCCATAAACGAAGGATGTCGAGACCCACACTGAGACGCTGACTGAGAAGACAAAGAGCCGTTCAAGGAGGGGTCTATACGTCTCCAACAGCACGATTCTTCCTCGACAAGATGGGGGAGAACGTGGAGGATAGCTTTCCGTTCAGACCTTCTTGAGCAGGATGATCTCGTCCTTCTCCTTGAAGGTTATGTGAAACTCATCCCAGAAATCCTCCCTACCGATGAGCACGCCTAAGTCATCACCTCCTTCGAGAATGACCTTCACCTTACTGCGAATGTAGTACCTCTCATGCCCTTTGCTGACAAGCATGGTGCAGACGGCTTCAACCGCAGACACTGCGCCACCCAAGCCAACGACCTCCTCTTTTTCCCCCGATACGTCGAGGCCGAGAATCTCTGCTATTGACAACGGTATCGCCGAGAAATCCGCTCCCGAGTCTAGCAAGGCCAAGATGTCAAGTTGGGCATCTGGTCCGATGAGAGTTACGGGTATCAAGGGGAGTCTTGAGCCGCCTACTTCCGGTCGTTCCAGGTACTTGTACCGGAAGCGCAGAACCATTGCGCTGGTTCTACAGAATCATCGTTTCCTTGCCAGGTATCCTAGTGAGGAGTGGTCTCTTGCGTGGGTACGCTTTCTTAGCCTTCTCGTAGACCTCTTTGGCGTTGGGGCTGTGAGCCACGATCTCTCTATCGACTATGGCTACCCACTCACCTACGTAGGGCGACATATCGGTTCTCATGAAGTACTGGTAGCTCATCTGTGTCGACATCTCTTTCTTCACTTTCAAGATACTCACCCTGACTTAAGGCTTTTGGACTTCTGGTGAACGCTTCCCTGACCACCAGGCTGTATGTCCTCCTCCTCCGCCCTCCTGAAGAGTTCTACTCAAGATCCCCCCAGCAGCCGACTCGGGGCTCGTCGCTACGTTACTC
>JAUWBL010000140.1 GCA_030601715.1 Candidatus Geothermarchaeota archaeon
CACCCAGATACAGCTCGTCCACAACACCCTCGGCTACGCCCTCTTCATAGCCTTCTACCTAGCCTACGCCATCCTCTTCATTCGAGCCAAACAATCAAACCCTTAACCCACAAGCCCACCCTTCGATTGGAAAACAGGGAAGACCCCAAACATGGATCACATCCATCCACGAACTCCAGAAACGAGACATCCCCTTCCAGATCCTCCACAGCGGCCAACACCACGACCACACCCTAGCCCGACAGCTCATCCAAGAACTCAACATACCCCAGCCAGCCCACACCCTCCAACTCACCAGCGACGACCCCACCCAGCAGATGGCCGAGATCCTCACCCACACCCACAAAACCCTCCGAAAAACCAAGCCCAGACTGCTCCTAGTCGAAGGAGACACCAACACCGTCCTAGCCGCCTCCCTCGCCGCCCTCAGAACCAACACCCCCATAGCCCACGTCGAAGCCGGCCTCCGAAGCCACGACCCCCGGATGCCCGAAGAACACAACCGCCGCCTCGTAGACCACATCTCAACCCTCCTGTTCGCCCCCACCCAAACCGCCGCAAACAACCTGAAAAGCGAAGACACCCAAGGCACAACCCACGTCACCGGCAACACCGTCATCGACGCCTGCCTCAAACACACGAGAACAAGAACCCAGCAAGCAGCAACAAGCGAACACCCCCGCTTCCAAAACTACATCCTAGCCACCGCCCACCGAGCCGAAAACGTCGACAACCCCCAAACCCTCAAAGAGATCGCGGAAGCCCTCTTAGAGAGCCCCCTCCCCATCGTCCTCCCCCTCCACCCCAGAACCAAGAAACGGCTAAAAGAACTCGGCCTCCACCAAGGGCTAGAGGAGTCCAAGAACCAGGTCCAGCTCCTCCCACCCCTCGGATACCACCCCTTCCTCCAACTCATGAAGAACAGCCGCCTCATCCTCACCGACTCCGGAGGAATCCAAGAAGAAGCCACCGCCCCCACCATCCGCAAACGAGTCCTCGTCATGAGAAACTCCACCGAGAGACCCGAAGCCGTAGAAGCCGGCTTCGCCAGAGTCGTCGGCACCACAAAACAAGGAATCCTCCAAGGCATAGACAAAGCCCTAGACGACAACACCCCCCTACCCACCGCATCCCCCTACGGCGACGGCAAGGCAGGAGAGAGGATAACCACCGTCCTACAAACCACCCTCAAAGAGGACTGAACCCCCCGGAAGGGGACCGAAACCTCCTACGGAAAGAGTTCGAGACCGAAGGCCTTGAGGGGCTGAAAATGCCTCAAATCGAACGTGTAGAGGGCAGCTCCTCTGTTTAGGGCTATGGCGGCTATCATGGCATCCGTCCTCCTCGTCGGCGTCCCCCCTCTCTCCGCCTCCACCTCTATCTCAGCGGACAGCCTGGCGTCCCTCGCCGTGTAGCCAAGCACGGGCAGAAGCAGAACCTCCTTCACGGGCTTCGCGTACTTTCTGAGGCCGTACAATATCTCGTGAAGGTTTATGGACGTCGTCGCTATGTCCTCATCGCTCTCAAGAATCCTACCCAGAGCCTCATCCCCCCTCACGGATCCCCTATCGAACACCTCGATCAGGACATCCGTGTCCAGCAGCATCAAAGCCGACGCTCACCCCTCGACCCATATATCCCGGAGAGCATCCCCTCCTTATCCTCGAACTCCACGCAGCCCCTGAGCTCCCTCAAGGTCTCCCGAGGGTTCACTCCCTCCGCCAGCCTGTCGAAAAGCTCACTGAAGCTCTCACCCTCACGCTTAATCTCCAACAACTTCCGGTACACCTCTTCCCTAATCGACAGAGTCTTGACCAACCCACGCCACCGGATCCCCTCTGTTCAAACACACACTTAAACACACGCCAGGGGACGTCAAGGCACACCCCCCATCAGCCCCGCTGCGGGACGATAAAACGATGACCCCCCTTTAGTGTCGGAACACCCTCCATGATCCAAGGGATCGCACGAGGGTCAGCCACGTCCACCCCCAACTTCCTCCTCAGACTCGACATCGACACAACCCGAGACGCCGACTCAACCCGCCCCATCCTCGACCTCCTCGACGACACCCAGATCAAGGCCACATTCATGGTAGCCACCGGCCCCGACGACTCCGCAAGAAAGATCCTCGGAGCAACCCCCCGAATCATCCGAGGCCGCTACCACAAACGATACGGCCTCACAACGCTCAAGAACACCCTCAAACCCGAGCAACACCTCGAAAACCGACTCGAAGACAAAGACATCCTCCAAGCCGGCCACGAGATCGCCCTGCACGGCCACTGGCACACCAAATGGATCGAAGAAGCCCCCCGATGGACCCTACCCCAAGCCCAAGAACACACAACCAGAGCCTTCACAAGCTTCACCAGCCGCTTCGGCCTCCAACCCAAGGGCTTCTCCACCCCCGGCTTCACCACCACACCCCAGATCACCCAAGCCCTCCAAAAACACCCCCTCCTCTACACCAGCAACACCAGAAACCCCAGACCCCACCACCCAACCCTCCACGGAACCCCCACAACACACCTAGAAATGCCAGCAACCCTCCAGACCCTCGAGGAGCGCCTCCTCCAAGGAGCCACCCCCAACAAAGCCCCAGCAACCGCCATGAGAGAGGCGGCAGAGACCCTCAAGAAGGAAGGATACCTCTGCTACTACACCCACCCCAGCTTCGACGCCCACCTCCACAGAGACTTCCTACCCAGGCTCATCAACACCATCCAACAACAGGAGCCCCGAACCCCCACCATGGAGACAGCAGCCAGAGAAAGGAGAACCCATGACGAAGATACTCCAGATCTATGACATCGGCCCCCCCACAGCCCACCAACAGGCCGAAGCCATCAGCGGCCAGATCCTCCAAACCAGCCGAAAACTCGTCGAGATGGGCCACCAGGTCACCTACCTCACCGGAGCAGCCCCCGGAAGCCAACCCCAAGAAACCACAGACGGAGTAGAGATCCTAAGAACAGACCTCCTCAACCTCAACAAGAAAACCTGGAACCCAACCAAGCTCACCGCCAAGAGACAGCTCACCTTCCAAGCCACCCTCTGGCGAAGCCTCAAACAACTCCTCCACTTCGACCTCTACCACGGCCACCTCTACAGCTCCGGCCTAACAGCCCACCTCCTAGCCCAACTAACAGACAACAGAGCCGTCAACACCATCCACGGATCCTACCACCCCATCTGGCCCGAGATCACCCCAAGCGCAGCAGAGAGCGCCTTCTACAGGTTCGCCGAGAAGCCCCTAACCGTCTACCTCGCCAAACACACAGCGAAACAGATCCACACAGCCAGCTACAGCCAAAAACTCGCCGAAGCCTGGGGAGCCCCCCACGAGAAGCTCACCCTCATCGAAAACGGCGTCGACACCACCACCTTCCACCCCAACGCCGAACCCACCCCCAGACCCCCATGCTGCCGCCACCTCATCTTCACCGCCCGCAGACTCGTCAAAAAGAACGGCCGAGAACACCTCCTCCGAGCCCTACCACACATCCGAAGAAAGCACAGAGCCCACCTCCTCATAGCCGGAGACGGACCCGAAAAACAGAGCCTGACAACCCTAACCAGAACCCTAGGAATCCAAAACCACACAACGTTCCTCGGCCTCACCCCCAACCACAACATCCCCTCCCTCCTCGCCGCCTCCGACGTCGCCGTCATCCCCAGCCTCATAGAAGCCCCCTCCGTCTTCCTCCTCGAAGCCATGGCCACCGCGAAACCCACCGTAGCCACCCGAGTCGGCTCCATCCCCGACGTCGTAACTCACATGAAGGACGGGATCCTCATCGACCCCCGAAGCCCAGACAGCATCGCACACGCAATCAACCTCCTCCTAGAAAACGAAAGCCTAGCCGCAACGCTAGGAAAAACCGCCCTCCGAACCGTGACAAAAAC
>JAUWBL010000022.1 GCA_030601715.1 Candidatus Geothermarchaeota archaeon
GGTTCGCCGGCCCCTTCGTCGGCGGTGTCTTTCAGCACATAGGTCAAACTGTCTTAGGCCTGACGCTCGAGGAGAGCTACAGGCTTCCCTTCTTCGCCGTCTCCCTCCTTGGAGCAACGGCGGCGCTCCTCATCATTTGGAAGGTCCGCGAAACGAGGGGGATCCGAGCCTCAAACCCCACGGCGAGCATCGAGGGAGATGTTGCGAAGGCCGTGCCTTCTCACCGTGTCGCCTTCTACATGAAGATCCTCTTCATCTTCGCCCTCTCCAACGGTTTCGCCGTCGGCTTCGTTCAGCCCGTGGGGGTCCTCTTCCTAGGTGACAACTTCGGCGTCGACCCGCTTATCATCGGCACCATTTTCTCCACCGCTGGGTTCATCGGCATAGGCGCCAACTACGTCGCGGGTAGGACGGCGGACCGCACAGGCAGAATACCGGTCATCGCCCTAGGGGGCTACTTCTCCAGGATAGCCTCCCTCTTCATGCCCCTCACCTCAAACCTGCTCCAGGCAGGGAGCGTCATAACGGCCCGATTCTTAGGCATCAGCGTAAGCATGCCAGCTGTGAGGGCCCTCCAAGCAGACATAGTGCCCGAGCGTATCAGAGGGAGGCTCTTCGGCAAGCTGCAAGCCTTCTTCAACTTGGGAATGATCGCGGGCCCCATCATAGGTAGCTGGGTCTACGACCTCTTCCAAGGATCCACATACGTCCTTCAAATCTCCTCCATCACCCTCGTCTTCCTAGGCGGCGGCATTCCCTTCATCATGAGCGGCGCCTTAGGGATAGCCGCTCTGACGCTCTTGGTTCTGTTCGTGAAGGAGCCCTCGAGGCGCAAGCAGGGGGCGGTCATCACGCCGCAGAAGTTTGCCTTGGGCGGCGTAAACGACAGCACGCCACCGGATTCTTGAGGGCATCCACCTGACGCCCTCCCGAACAGCCGGGCTGGAGGGACATCCACTCCTCCGACGAAAGATTTCTTGCGGATTCCGCGAAACAGTTCTCAGTCTAATAAAAAAGGAGCAAAAGAACTCTGTTGGCAACGACCGTAGGAGGCTCGTCATGTGACTGCTGCCGGTGGATTGACATCGAAGGACATCGTAGTTGTGGCCTTGTTGTCCGCTACCTATGTCGCATATGGTTTACTCTCCAGTTACACCGTTGGGATCGTCACCCACGGGACGGACACCCATTTCGTGAGGTCCGCGACAGTAGTGGTGTTGGCGGCCTACATTCGGAAGTTTACAGGCCCGACGCTCATGGGCGTCGTATCGGGCCTCCTCTTTGGTTTCTTGATCCCGGCGGCGGGTAATCCAGCAGGCCTCCTCTACCTGCCCCCCAGCGTCTTCGCCTATGCGTTTCTGTACGATGTCTACATGAGGCAGGCCGGCTACCCCGGAAGCCCCACCAGGGGTCGTCACGTCATCATCGGGACCATCATAGGAAGCATCGCCATGTCCGTCATCGCCCTAACAGTTCTGACTCTCGTACAAGTCTTCACACCCGAGGTCATCCTGTTCGCTTGGGTTGGGGAGCTAATAGGTGGAATAGCGTTAGGGATAGGAGGGAGCCTCTTGGGGATCCGAATCGTCAGGCAGTTGCGCCTGGCGAATACTTAGTCCTTCAGTCTGGTTTCAGTAGAAACAGCTCAAGTAGAGCTATTCAGCTCCCCTTTCAGTCAAAAATTTTTTTTCCTCCCCACACACGCACAGACAGGGAACAGGGCGGCCAATAATTTGAAACTAGTTGCCTTCGGCTTCGCCTCGAGGGATCTGCGCTGCGAGATCATGATCGAATTTTGCGACGTTCGACGGATGACTGCACTAGGATCAATCGCTGGTGATCTGTGGCTCCAAGTCGTATTCTATCTTGAGCTTACCCGTGGCCACCCTGACGACCACATCCTTTATGCCCGGCGTGCTCCGGAGATCGTTCTCTATGCTGTTGAGGTGTCCTATGTCCCTGGTGTGGAGGACAGTCAGAATGTCGTATTCCCCAGTGCTCTGCATGACGTGCAAGGCTTCCCGCATCGATGAGATCTTCTCGAAGATCTCCTCCATCCGGTCGGGGCTGGATTTGATCATGACCACGGAAGTGACTGGTAGCCCTATCTTCTCGGGGCGCACCAGGACGGTGAACCTTATGATGACTCCCCGCTCAAGAAGCTTCCCAACCCTGTACCTCACCGTGGACTCGGGGCGGCCCACCCTTCGCCCTATCTCGGCGTACGAGGCTCTGGAGTCCCTCTGAAGCATCTCTATGATGGCCTTGTCGACCGCGTCTATTCCCTTGAACATCTCCCACAGTTGCTACCGTGACGGAAGAATTAATGATGTGAACAGAATGCAGCACTCCATCCTCACCTGGGCGATTCCCAACGTGTCTACGGTTCCTAGACACCGCAACTGGACGTTGAAGAGGAGAATCACAACGAAGGCTCACACACCAGCCATGACCCGCTCGTCGACGTGTTTCTTGACTGGCTCCCTGTCATAGTCGATACGTACCTTCACGATCTTTCCTCCCCGTCCTCGCTCTCCCGGGAAGATCCGCCTCTCGACGACCCCTCTATGGACAAGCTCTCTGAGGGCCGAGCCCAACTCACCCCGTCTGCCATAAAGGCTAGATCGGGAAACGCGGGCTCTACTGGCGATCTGGGTGCGGCTCCTCCACCCCGCTTTCTCCAAGTAGATCTTCCTCCTCATGTAGTCCTTCACGAACTCCTCCACGAGACACTGAAACACCTTGCTAGAAGTCTCCGTCTTGAACTTGAATGTTGGAACACGCTCAACGGTTAGATGCACCGGTTGGACGGTCTGAGTCCTCAGCCGGCCGAACTCATCCACGAACAGGATCCGAGGGGCCATCACGAACCGCCCGGCCTCCCGCCCCCTCAGGGTGAAGGTCAGGGACTCCACCTGGAAGGGCCTGAGCCGCGCCCCCTTCATGTTCAGGGAGTCATCCTCAAGCCTGTATCTCTCAGGTGGGAGAACGATTTCCAATCCCTCGGGAGTGAGCTGGTCAATCCTCACGAGCAATCCCAAACCCTTGCCCGTGTTTACAAGGTCCAGTCTGGCATCGAACCGGCTACCAGCCTTCACCTCGAAGGGCACCGACAGATGACCCAGAACGTTCGGGTGCTCCAAAGCCTCCAGCCCCACCGCTTCTTCCAAAGCCGACACCTGAGACGACAAGCTCGTCGTCGTCGAGGCTGAAGTGGGCGTCTTTACTATGTCCATCAGGGAGACGGCGAATTTTCGTTCCCCTCGCGCCCTCTCCAAGACCCGCAGCACCTCGTCTCTCTCATCGTTGTATCCAGTCTTCTCGTAATGCTGGGCGGAGGATTCCAGGCACTTCTCGGCTAGACGATAGAGCTCGGCTCGCCTTGCAGGGTTCTTCTCCGTTTCCGCATCACCCATGTAGACATAGGCATCCAAGAGTCGACTAGCAGCCTCCGCCCAGGCGGAGGCATCCCCGAACCTTCCTTTGAGATAGTGGCTAGAAGCCGCTTCGAGATGTTTCTTTGCCTCTAGGTAGACCTCTGGTTTTCTCTCCTCTACGAAACGCAGTATCGAAGCCATGGATGTACAGTAATGGGCGTTGCCGAGGCACATCAGGCCGACTCGTCCGGAAACCCCCTCTTTGGCTTCAAGAAACAGGCGAGCGCCCTTCTCAAAAACCTCTGCTTGGCTTTGGATCTCGGCAAGCTTCATCTGGCGCCACGCCTGACAGAACAACGCCATCGAGATGAACTCGGTTCCTTCTCTCTCAGGCCCCAGATTCTCCCCCAACGATCCGAAGATGCCCGCCGCCTCCCCATACATCTCGGCTGAGGAACTCTTGTCTCCCGATTTCGAGAGAATCTCCGCCTCCTCCAGCATTTCCCTCGCCATGCAGTACTTGGATCTGAACCTCGCCGTTCGTGCAAGAGCACGCATCTCTGCGACCTCTCCTTCTGCCTCGGCTCGCTCCGTCTCATCGGTTAGTGCCTCTCTGGCTTCGCTGAAAGCTTTGGTGGCTAAGCGAAAACGCTCGACGGCCGCCTTCCGCTTCGCCTCCTTCACCCTGTCCTCCGCAGCCTCAACTAGAACCTCTGCGGCGTAGTAGGAGGCCAGAGGCAGGAACCTGCTGGTTGCTTCAAGGTTCTTGACGGCGCTTTCATAGAGAGCTCTCGCACGTGAGAATTCCTCGAGACGGTGATGGTTTCGTGCCTTCTCAATGTCCTTCCAAGCTGACATGTAGGAAGCGTAGTCCAAGTAGTAGTCTGCAAGATGGGCCATCTTCTTGGCGGCCTGCCTGTAGTCGTGGGCTGCCGAGCTGAACTCCTTGGCGGCCTTTGTGTACTGCTCCAGCTCATTCAGAATAATGGCGGCCGACCAATGAGCCTCAGCAGCTCGACCGGGAAACTCCAGATCCGTCCAAAGCTTGGAGGATATCACAAGGGCGTTTGTGGCAGTGTCAAGTAACTCTTCGTCGCCTGTGAGTTTGTGTAGCTTCCTGAGAGCGGTGGCGTGTCGGTCCTGATAGGTTGCGAGAGTGTAGACATATCCGGCAAGGGCGCTGGGCTCGATGCCTACGGCACATAACTCTATCGACTTGTCTATGCTGGAGACGGCCTCTGCAAGAAACTCGCTACGCTCCTTCTTCGTCGTCTTGAGGTCCGCCAGCTCCGACAGAATCAGCCCCAGGTAGTTGTGCGAGAGGCTCCTGTGCCAGTAGTCGGAGGGTCTCGTCTCTTCCCAGACGTCTATGGCTTCCTCTTGGGATCTGTGTGCCTCGTCCAAAAGCCTCTTTCTGTCCGTCTTCGAGGCAGTGGTCATCGAGAGAGAGTATAGGGTCTTGCTCAGCTGGTGCAGGGCGTAGCCCTTGGCGAACACAACACCAGAGGATCTGCCCCCTGCCACGGCCTCACGGCACATCTCCACAGCCTGGCGATAGAGCTTTGCCTTCTCCTCACTCGTCGTCTTTGTTTCTGTGGCCAAGTGTGAGTAGGTCTCCGCCAGCCACGCCAGGGTGAGCGAGGCGATGCCGTCTTCGCCGAGGATCTCTGAATGCATCAATGCTGTCTCTGCGTACTCTGCCGCCTGTCTGGCCTCCTCTTCCTTCCTTGCGGGATCCTCCTCCAGATGCATCCTCCAAACCGTATCTTGACAAAGGTTCCAGGACGCCTCCGCTAACACCTTCTTGTTCCTGGTGATGAGTGCTTCCTCCATGGCATTCCGATAGTGTCGAAGATGTTCATCGGTTTCTACCCCGGCGACCCTGTAGACTGCGGTTCCCAAAGCGCAGTGAGCTCTGCTCAATCCCTCATGATCCCCCTGACCTCTGGAGAGATCCAAGGCCTTCTGCGCGTAGTCCAAGGCCCTTTCATGGATTTCAAGAGCTTCAGCTCTCTCCAGCTCCAGCGAAAACAGGGCCGTGGAGAGAAGTCGACTCGTGCTCGAAAGAGCCGTGGAGAGTTCCGTTTCCCGCTGTTCATCGGAAAAAATGCGTATTGCTTTCTCCCCTAGGCGGATGCCTTCCCGAATTCTCTCTGTCCTTCTTCTCTTGTCTGACTCGATGCGGAGAATCTCACTGTTGTATGTGACCAAATCAACGCAGGACCGCGCTACGCCGAAGTTGTCTTCTAGTTGCTCATATGCACCCAAGGCGCATTCCAGAAGCTCTCTGCTGTCCTCCAGGAGTCGTCTTTTCCCATCTGTTCCCCTTTGGATAATAGACTCGAGAAACAGTGCCTTCGATCCACAGGCATCAGCTCTAGCCTGTTCGCCCTGTGTCTTGATGGCTCCATACAACTCGGCCGCTTGTCTGTAGTTTTCTGCGGCTTCTTCGACCTCTCGAATGTAGCCCTCTTTAGTCTCGGCTTGGAGTGCAGCGTAAACCTGGCATCGCGCGATTTCTTCGATTATGCCAGCCCTTCTCGAAAGGTCTCTAGTCCTGATTCTCCCCAATGCCTCAGAGTATTTCTCAGCTGCGCCTCTCCACTCGTATCGACGTTCCAGCTCCAGCGAAACCTCGAAGAGTTCCTGTAGCGATTTCTTGCTGGGCACTCCTGCCAATCCCCGAGTAGAAACTCAGGATTAATTCCAAGCATAGGATATTTGAAGAAAGATTCCTCAACCCCTCTGAGGGTTGCCAGCTCGAATCCCACGAGTGGCCTGGCGTACGTCCGACCCGTGCTTCCCGCGATGTAGCTCTAGATGTCGATGCTGAAGAGAGTCTCGGTCCGGAGGTTTCTCCCGTGAAGCTCTTTGATCAGGTTCTGATATTCGCTCCACTTCTTGATCTGGAAGGTGACCACGAAATCGAAACGGCCAGAAACTGCGTGGACTTCACGTACGCCTGCTAAGGGTTCTAGGGTCTCCTTCAACTCGCTCAGGAGTGACCCTGGATCGCTACTGCCCCTCATCAACACAATGCCCCTCCACGGTGGTCCATTCATCTTGTCTCAGGTACACAATACCACCTCGTTTTATAAGGCTTGCCCATTCAGAACGTCGGAGAGAGGAAAACGTCGGAAAAATGGACAAGGCGAAACAACCCTCCGTTTCTTCAAAAACTCTCTCTCACAACCCAAACCCCTGATCCGACCTTTGTCGCCACCGTTCTCAGGCAATCTGCCGGACTCGAGGCTAGTCGAAGAGAAATGAAGACGACTAGGCGTTCTTCGTCGATGAAAAACACCCAGGTATTTTGCTCGATCTTAGGATGGTCAGAGGTTGAGAGGAATGCTGAGCCCGAAAACAGTGGAGAAGTGGGTCGGAGAAGTAAAGGACCGAGCCGTCCTGGACCGCCTTGCGGAAACCGTGAACAGGCTCTTCAGGAAGCCTGTCGGGGATGTCCACGCTGGCCTGGTTAACTTTTCCCCCGAGGACAAGAAGAGGCTGCGGGAATCCACCCTGCGCGAATTCGAGGCAGAGAGGCACAGGGGGCTTTCTCTGACTCGCCTAGGGCTAAGGTAGACTCTGGACGCAGGCTAGCCGACTCCCCTTCCTTTTTTTTTCTGACATCACAATACAATCTGCGTTGACCTAGACGAATCGGTAGACGGTTCAGTCGATGAAAGCGACTTCGATGGCTAAGGTTGCCTTCTGACTCTTTCCTCTACGATCTGACAGATCTGAATTGCTCTCCTAGACCCCGGTATGGTAGGACTCCATATGTATCGGTTGTGATCGTCAGTTCTCCCAGAGCCTCTTCTAGAGTTCCCTCAGCCCGGGCTTCGTGGAAGTAGTGGGAGATCCGACGAGGCATCGACAGCCTCTTGGCCTCGATAGGGCCTAGGGATGAGACCACCAAGCTCCGGCTGGAAGGAACGCAGGGGTCAATCTCTCCCAGGCCTTGCAGTGGAATCCCATGAGGTATCGCATATACGGACTGGGGTGAAGGAAGCTTCCTTGGATACCCCTCTAGCCAAGCACGCGCTCGGGGGCCCGCACCCGCGGGGGAGTGCATTTCCGAGGATCTCATCGCAGAACGGCTGGTCAGCTAGCTTTCCTGTCCGAGGAACTCAGCTATCTTCTTGGACTTGTGGGTGGCCGCCTCAACGGCCCTCATGATCGCCGTTCGGATCCTCTTGTCCTCCAGCTCGTATATCCCCTCAATCGTAACTCCTCCGGGTGTGACAACCATGTCCTTAAGCTCCGCAAAGTGTTTCTCCGTCTCCAAGATCAGCTTCGCCGAGCCAAGGACCGTCTGGGCCGCCGACTTCAGAGAGAAGTCCCGAGGCAATCCCACCTTGATCCCTGCATACATCAGGGCTTCCACGATGGTGAAGAGGTACGCGGGCAAGCTTCCGCTCAGCCCCGTGACCGCGTCCATGTGCTTCTCCTCCACCTCAGCGAACACCCCCATCGTCCGGAGGACCTCCTCCACCCCCCTCTTGTCTTCCGAGGTGACGCCGCTCCCAGGCGAATAGGCCGTAAAGCTACTCCGGACCAAGACCGCGATGTTCGGCATAGCCCTGACAAACCTAGTCTGGGGCGCCGCTCGTTCGAGAACTTTTAGAGAAATAGCGGCTGCTAGAGAGAGCACGACCTTGCTCTGGATCTTGTTTCGGATTTCGCCGACGACTTCAAGGACGTTGGATGGTTTAACCGCCAAGACGACGAGGTCCGCCGACTCGGCGGCCTGCCTGTTGTCCAAATCCACCACGACGCCTAGCTTCTCCAAGTCAGACAACTTTCTCGCGTTCCTCCTCGTCGCCATGACGGTTTCGTATTGTCCGCTTTCGACGAGACATCTCGCTATGGCTCCACCTATGGTTCCCGCACCTATGATCGCAACCTTCATGCCGACTCTCATCCGTTTTCATATGTGAGTGGGTGGGGTTTCTTGTATGCGTTTCCCCAAGAGGGTATCGGGGAAGTGTCGGAAGTGACCAGCACAGTCGGTCGGAAGCGAGGAAAGGCAGCATACAAAATCGATTCATGTTGCGGATGGGGCGCAGAATAGAGCCCACAGAGTTCGATGTGAAAGTGTCCGCTGGAAACGGTGTCAGCAAACTGGAGACGGTGGACGAGACCAATCGTAGAATCCCGGCGGTAACCGTGGAGGAGATGCGGGAGTTCGACCGAATGGCCATCGAGGAATTTGGAGTTGAAGTGGCTCAGATGATGGAGAACGCGGGGCGCCACCTGGCTTCTCTCGCAAGAAGGGTGCTGCGCACAGCTGAAGGGAAGAACATCTCGGTCCTCGTGGGAAAGGGGAACAACGGGGGAGGAGGGCTGGTTGCCGCCAGACACTTGAGCAATTGGGGGGATGAGGTCGCAGTCATTCTGTCGACGGATCCCGACGAACTCGGAACCACCACGGGAAGGCAACTGGAAACGGTCCGAGAGATGGGACTGCACATACTGAGACCTTCCGATCGAGGCTTCCTCGGTAGAGCGAGGAAGCTGATGGAGCGGTGTGACCTCGTGTTGGACGCGATCATAGGCTACGGCCTGACTGGGTCTCCCCGGGGCGCTGCCGCAAGCCTGATTAGGACGGCTAATGAAGCTTCTACGCCCGTCCTAGCCTTGGACGTGCCATCCGGTCTGGACGCCACCAGCGGTGAGGTGGGTCGCCCGTGCATCCGGGCTAGTTGGACCCTGACCCTGGCTCTGCCCAAGACGGGGGTTCTGAAGGCGGGCGTGGAGAGAGTTGTGGGTGAGCTTTTCTTGGCCGACATCGGCATACCGAGGCAGGTTTACGAGAAGCTCGGAATTGAGGGTGTGTTTCGAGGAGGGGATCTGGTGAGGATCCGGGAAGGAACTGGGAAACCCTTGGTGCGCTAGAGTCTTAATGTTTCGATGTGTATCTCTTCACTTGTCCGAGGTCTGTCAAGAATGAAGATCACTCACATCCCCCCGGAAGAGATTGTGGTTCTCCGATACCACGGCCACAGCCTCGAACACCTGAAGAGGATGGTCTCCACCAAGGTAGGCTCAGGGGAAGTCCTCTCCCTCAACTGGGCGGAGGGCATCGTGTTTCACTACACAACCGTCGAACCTGCTACGCCAGACCTGATGACCGAATTCCTAGCCGGCAAGGAGTACTGGAAAGAGGTCTACTTTGCTCCTATGGATCCGTACGTCGAAATCCTCAAGATAGGCGGGATCGAGATCCCGATCTTGGACGTCTCAGACATGCCTGGTCTCAGGGACGTAGCCGCCTGGCTCAAGGAGAAGGGAGGAAAGCGGATCTAGCTCGTGCCAGGAAGCCATTAGGGAAGACGATTCTCGTCCAGCTACTCTAAGAGGGCTGCGTCAACGTGGTGACGAGGAGTCGGCTCTGTTCAGTCCCAAACCCACCGAATCAGCGAACATGTGACCCGCATCGGATAGTAACGACAGGCTGTTCGTCACTAACGCGGCTAGGATTTCCACCGCCAGGTATGTGGCGGTCAGAGCCAAGACGGCGAGGAGACGTTTCCGGTTCGATTCAGTCACGGAGCGCAGGTTCCCTCACCTAGGGGGTAGCGGGGTTCTCTTGTGTGCCCTAGTATCCTATCTGCTTCCAGGCATTTACCAGAGAGGGGACGTCTTCTTAGAAGTGATGTATCATCTGGGAGGCGATAGGACTCGTAGCCATCAGAACGAAAGCCAACCTAGTTCGAGCCCCGTCGCACAGCTTAGCTTGGGGTGTTTATCTCAAGGGGCGTAGGTCGAAGCACCTTGTTGCACAAAACTGAGAGCTATCTGACGGTCGCTGCTATCTCCCTGTTCTGGG
>JAUWBL010000131.1 GCA_030601715.1 Candidatus Geothermarchaeota archaeon
AGAAAGGGCCTTCGTGGAGGGCTTCCTCAGAATCCATATCAAGAAAACCATCAAGAACCACAAGCTCAAGATCCCAGACGATAGGCTGGCAGAGTTCTTCTACTACATCATGAGGGATTTCCTAGGATACGGAGTCCTAGACGTGTTCATGAAGGATCCCAACATCGAAGACATTTCCTGCGACGGCGAGGCCATTCCCCTCTATGTTTGGCACAAGTTCTACGAGAACCTTCAGACTAGCGTATCACTTACGAAGGAGGAGCTGAACAGCGTGATACTCAGGCTGGCTTACCGAACAGGATACCAAGTCACGGTTTCGAATCCCATCCTGGACGGGGACCTCCCTGATGGTTCGAGGGCTCACATCGCCCTGGGTGAAGTGTCGAAGAGAGGAGGTTCCTTCACGATCCGGAAGTTCAGCGAGAAACCCTTCACCGTCGTGGACCTGATAAACTTCGGTACGATGAGCGCCGAGGTGGCAGCCTATTTCTGGATAATGATCGAGAACTTCCGGTCGATGATGATCAGCGGCGCGACGGCGAGCGGGAAAACCACCCTCCTCAACGCAATAGCCATGTTTATCTTTCCAGAGAGCAAGATCTGCACGATCGAGGAAACCCGGGAGATCCGGCTCCCCCACGAGAACTGGGTTCCACTGGTCAGCAGGCAAGTCTTCCATGAGGGCATAAAGGAGATCACCCTCTTCGACCTCTTGAAATCGTCCCTCAGACAGAGACCGGATTACATAGTGGTCGGCGAGGTTCGGGGTCAGGAGGCATACACGTTCTTTCAGGCAATCGGCACGGGGCACGGTGGCCTCTGCACCATCCACTCCGACAGCATTGAGACCTCTGTGAAACGGCTGCTCACCAAGCCGATGGACGTGCCCCTGATGTTGATGGGCTTGATGCAGGTAGGGGTCCATATTTCAAGGGTTCGCGTTGGCGGGGAGACCACGAGGAGGGTTGTCGAGATCAAGGAGACGATAGGAATCGACGAAGAAACCGAGAAAGTAGAGTTCAACCCCACCTTCAACTGGGGAGGGGCAGACAACGACAGCTTTCTCTTCTCTGGCCGGAGCATCGTCTTTGAGAGGATGGCCGAGCAGAACTTCATCCCCGTCGAGAACTACTATGGCGAACTCGAAGACAGGGCCGAGCTCCTCAGATGGATGGCCCTCAAAAAGAGAATGACCTACAACGAGATCGCCGAGACAATACGAAGATTCTATTATGATAAAGACGGGGTCATGCAGGAGGTCCGGCTGGGGGAGGACTGAGCCCTGGCTGTCTTAACGAGCGGCAACCGCTTCGTAAGAGCGAGCTACCGCCTATACAAGCCCCTTGTCCCCGAGTGGCAATCCTTCAGACGGGCCTACATTCAGAGCGGCATCCACCTGG
Organism: Candidatus Geothermarchaeota archaeon; assembly: GCA_030601715.1. GTDB lineage: Archaea > Thermoproteota > Nitrososphaeria > Geothermarchaeales > JAUWBL01 > JAUWBL01. Next base: position 1,401 of record JAUWBL010000131.1, read on the forward strand.
TCTACGACGTCTATTTGGCCACCGTTTGGTCGACCGTTTCGATCACATTCCTGGCCTCGTTTGGGGTGGCCTCCATCGTACACGGCCTGCTCAGCTCCCAAGCTCAGACCCTTCTAACCGAATTCTGGGTGTCCGTTCTTTACCCGAGCCTGGTGCTGTCGATCATATTCCTGAACATCCCCCTTCTGATCCTCATCATAGCCTACTACCAGGACTGGATATCGGACCGTGGCGGGGTGTACCTCTACACCTTCGTTTCCTTCGTCTCCGCACTCGCCGTAGGTGTATTCATCCACACTTTGTTCTTCTTTCTAGTCTCTGTGGGTTCCTTTGTGAGCACCATCGTGTTTCCAAGCGTTCTGCTGTCAGGGATCGTTTCCGGTGTCCTGCTAGCCGTGATGCTGGTCTATCCCACCTACAAGGGTGGCGAAGAGAGGAGGCAAGTTGACGATGCGCTGGTCTTCACCGTCGGCTTCGCCAGCATCCTAGCAGCAGCCGGGATGAACATGGAGAGGGTCATAGAAAGAGTCGCCTCGATAACCACCAACGTGGGCACGAAGAGAGTTCTCTCAAGGGTTATCAGAAACTTGGAGGTCTTCGGCCAGGACATCCGGACGGCGATTCTAGATGCATCAGCTCACGCAGCGTCCCTCCGAATGGCCAAGATTCTGGAGAACATGATGGTGTCCGCCCAGACTGGAGGGGAACTGTTCGGCTACCTGGTGTTTGAGACGAAGCAGCAGTTCGTGGACAAGAGGTCGAAGCTCGACAGGACCATGACCAGTCTCATCTACCTCGGCGAGATCTATGTCGCCGTGTTCGTTGTTGGCCCCATCGTGTTGATCTTGATGCTGACTCTCATGTCCTCCTTTGGAGGGGCGATAGGGGGCTTCAGTCCGGTTGACCAGATGAACCTCTTGGTCTTCGTAGGGATCCCCCTAGGGGGAGTTATCTACACCATTCTCCTTGACCAAGTGATAGGGGAGAGCGAGTTCTGATGCGCTACATCAAGGGAAGATATGTAAAGGTGATCTGGGCCACATCCGTCTCTGTTTCGTTGTTCACAATCGTCTCCGTATTTCTGGCTCAGCCACAGGACGTATTCACGACCTACCTCATCCCCCTCGAACCTAGGATAAACAACTCGATCGTTCTGGCTGTGTTCTTGGCCCTCCTGCCCCCGGCGGTGGCCTACAGCATCAACATCAGGTACAAGAGGGCGGTTGTCGAGAACATCCCTCGGTTCCTGAGGGGACTGATGGATGACGTTCACGCAGGAATGGCCTTTCCGCGGGCGCTAGAGGAGGCGTCAAAGAGGGACTACGGCCCCATAAGCGAGCACCTGAAGGTCGCGATATCGCAGTTCATAATGGGCATGACCCTTGAGGAGGCTCTGATGGACATGGGTCGCCGACTTCGTCATCCCCAGGGGGTTCAGGTGACAACTATTCTCGTGGAGGCGTATCTGTCGGGCGGCAAGATCAGGGAGGTTCTCAACACAGCCGTTGACATATACGCCACTTTCACTGAGTACAGGGAGTTGCGCAGGACCAACGTCCGCCCCTACGCGATCCTGATAGACCTCGCTGTCGTCGTCTTCCTAGTGATATCCTTTGTCATTCTGGGGCAGTTCCTGGGTCCCCTCCAAGAGGCGGCGGGGACGGGGCTGTTGACGGGCATCCTCCCCTTGGAATACTATGCTTCCATTCTCTTCTGGGGCTCTATCTTCGAGAGCTTGTTCGGCGGGATAATCGGCGGGAAGATAGGCGAGGGCACCGTCACGGCGGGACTGACCCACTCCGTCGTCCTCATGAGCATCACCCTGGTCTTCTTCAACCTCCTCATCTTCCAGCAGGTCATAGTCCTTTGACAACACCCTCTGTGATGACTCTAGGCAACAGTAGGGGACTTAGGGCTTCTAGAAAAAGCTGTTGACTGGCGAAACCGATGTTCGAGCTCTCCGAGGAGAACCTCCCCTTCCTGATATGGCAGATCTTCGCCCTCACCGTCTCTTTTCTCCTGTTGGTCCTCCTATTCCTCAGCCGAGGTGCCACGGTGCCCCCCAATCTTTGGGCCTACTTGCTGGCTGCTTTTGGCGGCGCTTTCGTGGTCGATGGGGTCGTGAGACAGTCAAGCAAGAAGCTGGAAGGCGCCAAAAGAGGGCTGGCAGTGGGCTCGGTTTCCTTGGTTGTGGGTGTCTTCTACGGTTTAGCCACAGTTCGCGAAAGCATCACTCGGCTTGCCGATTTCATGTATAGGTACCTTTCGAGGGCGTCTCAGGCCTTCCTGAATCTCTCCTTGGAGAGGCAATCGTTCATGCTGCTTCTGATGCTGATCGGGGTTCAGGTCCTCGTCATCGTTGTGACCTATTGGGCGGTAGTCGAGAGAAGAAGATAGGCTCGTCTGTTCCAGTCGTATGGAATGGTTCTGAGGGTTGAGTCTCCATAGAGCGACGACGGACATACTAGACGTAGACTACACCGACCACGTCGAACTCTTGGGGACGGTCCACTTCACCCGAAGGAGCATCCGGGAGGCATAGCGAGCTGCCACCCGAAAAACACCTAGGGATCTCGCCCTAGAACTCGACAAGCCGAGGTTCAGGATCCTCAATTCCCCAGATGCGAGCGAATTCATGGGAGGGAGCGACGCTCTAGGCTGCGTGGACGCCAACATCTGGCTGATCGAC
>JAUWBL010000073.1 GCA_030601715.1 Candidatus Geothermarchaeota archaeon
GCCAGAAACCATATTGTTCGAAGAACGAGCTCGGAAGCGGCCAGTGAGGCTAGGGCAGGAATGAGTAAGGGAGTTGTGACCGCCGTTCCTAAGTCCCGTCCTAGATCCCATGTGGTCAGGCCGTCTGTGTGCCACCCCCTAAAGGCAAGGGTGTCTGCGTAGACCGTTGAGCTGGACGGCTGGAAGAAGGGTTCCCCGGTGACGACGAAGGTGAGAACTGGCGCTAGGAAGACTAGCTCGAGGAGTATGAGAGATTTCCCTCTTTCTCTCGCTAGTTGGCCCCAGCTCGACGAGTCTTTCATACGGCCGTCTCCAGCCTAGTATGACACCTCTCTCCACCCACTAACTCGCCTTTTTTTCTGCTTCTCGTGAGAACCCCGGGAACGCGATAAGCCCCTCGCTGTTCCTTCTAGCTGCTCTATTTTCTCTTGATCCCGTGGGCGTTCAAGGTCAGGGCAAAGGCTTTCACATCTGTCCCCCACGCATGGTCGTCGAAGATATCCTTGGAGACCATTTCGACGTTGGCGAAGCCTGCCTCCCTTATCAGCCGTAGGTAGTCCCCCGTCTTGAGGGTGCCTCCTATGCAGGCACACCAGGCCTCCGCGTTCTCTTTCACTTGGGTGGGCAGGTCCGAGTCGGTGACTACGTCGGATATGGAGGCACGACCCTCCGGCTTGAGGGTTCTCCTAATCTCCTCGAAGACCCGAGCCTTGTCAGGGGAGAGGTTGATGACACAGTTGCTGATGACAACATCCAGCGCGGCATCTCGTACAGGGATGTTTTCCATCGCAGCGACTATGAATGCTGTGTTGGAGAGGCCCAAGGAGTGCATAGAGCTGTAAGCTCTCTTCATCAATCGGCCGCTCATGTCGAGGCCTATCACCAAGCCTTCAGGGCCGACTTCCCTCGCAGCCGCCATCACATCGGGCCCCGTCCCCGATCCCAGGTCCAGCACGACCTCTCCCCTTCTCAAATCCGATGACAGAACCGGGAGTCCGCAGCCGAAGGAGATGACGGTCTGCACCGTCTGAAGTTGTCCTAGTTCTTCCGAGTCTGGGCAGCAGGGAGCCTGAGTCGTCTTAGCAGCCTCACCCTCAGCCTTCTCGTCATAGTACCGCACGACGGTTTTTCTGAGGTCCTCTTCTTTCTCGACCAATCTGCTCTCTCTTTGGAGGTTGAGTAGGGACTTACTCCAAGGCTAAGGGCCCAGAGCTGAGCTTATAATGAGTACATCCATAGGCTCTATTCTAGTCTCTACCTGATGCTGGATCCATGAACCGAGCTCTAATCCTCTTCACCAAAGTTCCCCGACCCGGCTTTGTGAAAACGCGGCTGACGAAGGGCTTCAATGCTCTCTCGGAGCAGGAGGCGTGTGAGCTGTACTCCTGCGTGCTCAGGGATACCCTGGATGCCATCAGACTGTTTCTCCAGACAATGAGGGTTGACCTGTACGTTTCGTATACGCCCGAAGATCGGCTTGACGAGTTGCGAGAGATCGTGGTTGGTTTTCCAAAGGAGACTAGGTTCATCCCTCAGACGGACGAGACCATGGCCGGTAGACTGAACCACGTCTTTGAGACAGTCTTCAAAGCTGGAGTAGAACACGCTGTGCTTATCGCTGGGGATCATCCCGACATGGACCCTGATGTGATTGGTAAGGCGTTCCGCTTTCTCGGGTCAGGAGAGGCTGGGACGGTCCTCGGCCCCACCTATGACGGCGGAGTCTATCTCATAGGCACCACACAGCGGAGCTGGAAGCCCTTCTCCGGAGAGTTTGTGGACCGTTACAAGATCCTCATGCATCTGACGCTGCATGCAGCCGCCACGGGGGCGGAGTACAGGATTCTTGACGAGAAGATGGATCTCGATGATGCCAGCGACTTGAGATACTTTGTGGTGATGAAGCAGGGTCTTTCTGGTCGCACCAAGGGTTTCTTGGAGGATCTCAGTCGAGTTCCCGTAGCGACGGGACATCCCGAGATCTCCGTCATCGTTGCGACGGTGAACGAGGAGAAGCTTATTGGGTCTTCATTGAAGGTCCTGAGAAGACAGAGCTTCTCTGACTTTGAGGTTGTGGTTGTGGATGGGGGGAGTGAAGACGGCACGGTGGCGGAGGCAGCACACCATGCGGATAGGGTCGTGATACTGAACAGAAAGGGTAGGCAACACCAGGAGAACGTCGGAGCCATAGGGGCCAAGGGAGACATCCTGCTCTTCCTCCACGCAGATGCGTCTATGCACCGGGACACTCTGAGGAGGGTTCATGAGCGTGTGAGGATGGAGAACGTCATCGGAGGAGGGTGTATCCTGTTCTATCGAAGCGCCAAGTTCAGGTATCGGGTGTTGGAGGGGTTAAGGCATCTCTCTGCACGCGCCCTGGGTATCTACGGTATCAACGGCTTCTTCGCAAGGCGTGATGTCTTCTTTGCGATCGGAATGTTCGACGAAGACAGACTAGAGGAGGCCGTAGCGGCCTCTCCCCGGATTAGAAGGCTCGGGAGGACGGTTCGTTTGAACCTTCCCATAGTCGCTTCTCCGAGGCGCTTCGAGAAGCGTGGTTTCGTTCAGACCACGGTTTTGTGGGCGGTGACGGTTTTCGCTTCCTTTTTGGGGTTGCGGGCCACTGGACTCGAAGAGCTCTTGTGGCCCGAGGAACGATAACAGTTTCTTTTCAGTTGGTTCCGATTTTCTCCTCAGATGCTGTCGACCGGGATGTTGGCGTGGAGGTCTGTTGTTGCTCGCTATGATGCCTTGAGATGTCGGTGGAGCCCTACCGAGAGCGCGGCTAAGCCCAGGATCATCAGGATGAATGTTAGGTTGAGGAATTCCCTCGGAGTTTCCCCCAGTAGGTAGGCGAGGATGAGGATGAGGCCTAGGCCGAGCAGGAATACACCGGAGGCAAGTTCCCAGTTGTCGCTCATCACCACATCCCTTCCACGATGACTCAATCACATAGCCCGGGGTTGAGATAAGTGCTTTCGCCGCCGCTGTATCCCACCGCGGACGTAGAAATTCCTGTCACAGAGTCAGAACCACGCCAGAAAGAGGCTTGATGAGGGAGTTCTGCCCTACTTCTCTTCGACCTTCTTGGCTATCTCTTGGGCCAGCTCTTTGCTTGTCTTGCCCTTCGTGTCGATGTCCAGCTCTTCGGCGGCTTTCTTGAGAGAGGATTCCTCTTCTTCCCCGAGGAGTCCTGCGGAGCTCTTCTTAAAGATTCGGACGGCTTCACCTATGGACCTTGCGAGCTTCGGAAGCCTGCCCGGTCCGAAGATGAGGAGAATGATCGCGAGTATGACTATGGCTTCGAGGGGACCTATCCTAATAGGTAACTGGAAGACAAGTTCGTCCAAAGCCGTGACACTCCCCTGTAGGTTTCTCCTCAACTAGGAAGTGAGATCCTGTTTATTTAAGAATTGAATATCGCTTGTCTATTCAATAAATACTGCATTCGGTCGTAGTGCTAGGTATCCGGGGTCGGCGCTTCTCCTTGTGTCCTTTTCCCCACTAGGATCATGGCTACTCCTGCCATTAACAGAATTGTTGCAAGCGCTGCAACAGCGAGCAAGACTTTCGCGTGCAAGTCGTCGTTGTTGAAGGTCACGACGACGCTCTCGTATGCTTCTATGGGGATGACAAGCGAGCCGTCGCCGAGCGTCTCTGGCCGTGAAGTCTGGATCTTCCCTTCCGCGTTCTGTATCACAATCGAGATCCTTGTTCCGTATGATTCGTCTGGCAAGAGAGCGATGTGTTGCCGTAGCGGAGCACGATTGGATAGGATGATGGCTACTCCTCCATCAGCTGCTGCGAAGGCGCTGGCGATCACTGTCGGAGCCCTTAGATCTCTCTGAAGGTGCTCATACTCTCTGTTGAAGAGGTGGTCTTCGGCGGAGAAGCTCGGTGGCTGCGTCATCTCTCCGTCGACGAGAAAGTGCGGGAAGGTTCTCCTGAGGTCGACCGCGTTCTTCAGGTACTGAACGTCGTGGGGTTCAACGCCCATCCTAGACGGGCGTTTACGTGTGATCACGCCGGGGACATATCCCTTGGTGAGGCTTTCGGACACGGCGAAGTGGTATATGCCGCTTCCGTCCTTTGGTGTGACCTCCTGTCTGCCGAGCTGGAGGGCGTACGGGTGGTACACGTAGGAGAACATGGGGATCATCCTCCCCTTCGGATACCAGCCTCGGAAGTTGTAGATGGCGTCGTTGCTCAGGAAGGCGTCCACGGAGCCTATGTAGACCTCGTTGACGTTCTCAGAGACGATGGCGACCCCAGGCTTCCTTTTCCTTGTCTCCGCTCGGATGGTTTCGAGGATCTCCCGAATGTGGCTGTGCCACCAGTCTCCCGCCAAGACCCCATGCCCGTGGTTGGTGGAGTAGTCTAGGAGCGGTGGGGCTACGGCCATCTGATCTAGGTAGAGGGCGTCCGCTCCGTATTCCTCCACTGCTCGAACGGAGATGTTCGTTAGGAGCGTCTTCCACCAGCGGGTGGCTGGGCAGACCACGGCCCCGGTGAGGCGGTCGTATGTCTCCAAGTGGGGTCTTCTCTGCTCGTCCCTAGCCAGGTAGTCCTCGTACTCTCGGAAGTTCTCCGTGTTGGTGTCTATGAGTCTGCCGTTGAGGAAGAGCATCACTCTCACGCCTTCTCGGTGGGCTTCTTCGATGCCCTTCTTGAGGGCTTGCTCGCCGTCTCTCGGGGGGTAGTATTCGGGATAACCCTTGTCGTGTCCTTCTCTCATCCATCCCCACCACTCGAGGAGGATGTTGGTGCCAGGGAGCAGCTCCTTGACCTCCCTGGCGTACTGACCCATATCCTCCATGTGCTCGCCGGCGAGGACGATGTCTCCGGTTTCTATGTCTGTGTTGTAGGAGCCGCCCTTCCATACGACGTCCGTGTCTCTGAGCCACTGGGGCACATCCTTCCTTTGGCTTAGAGCTCCCTTCTCGACGTACCACTGGCGGAGGGCCCACCGCTTGTAGATCTCTGCGCCGGCCTCCCACCCGTTGCCCTCAAAGGCGGATATGGTGACGGGGTATGTCGGCTCGATGGTGTTCCCGGGGGCTATCCGTTGGGGGTAGTGGAAGTAGTTGAGTTTGTAGGATTCTTGGGAGTCGGGCAGGAGCTCTATGCCTTTGAAGTTGCTCTGGGGGTCGTGGGTTGCGAGGTAGAATCCGCCCTTTCCCTGTTCGTAGAGGAGGAGGAACTGCATGCTGAGGGTTCCGGGGTACGTGAACCCCCTCCCTTGGGCGAGGAGGGAGTCTCTTACCTCCTGTATCATGTAGCCCTCCCTCTCGGGCAGGGCTATCAGGTCGTCGTGGGGTGACTCTCCGACGCCGATGACTCCTCCGATGTAGGGGAAGAACACCCTCTTGATGGTGGTCTCATCTTGGCTCGACGCTTCGATCCAGAAGTTGAAGCCTCGCGTCGATTGGTCAGGCGCAATTTTGGCTTCGACTTGGATCTGGTCGAGCCTCCAGTTCATGTGTATGGTTGTGGAGTCTGGCTGACTGGCGAGTCTGTAGCTGAATGCTTGGGCGTCACAGCTCGAGAGTAGTCCCTCATCTGTCTCCATCATCCAAAGGCAGTTTCTCGCGTGGTTGGTCAAGTTCAACTCTTGTTGTGTCAGAGTGTTCTGTAGCCCGGCCAGTCTGCCCTTCTCGTCGAGGGCGAAGGTGACTTGCGTTGTCTCCGTGGACAGGGCGAGGTGGTCTCCCTCGATGTTGACTCTGAGGTTGGGGTTGGGTTGTTGGGGGCCGGATACAGTTTCGGTTAGGGAGGCTGTTAGGAGGAAGAGGGCGATGAGGCTTAGGATCCTCGGTCCCTTGTTCACGGTTCTCTGTCTCCTATCCTGGTGCAGGAAGGGGGTGAGGGGTTCTACGGTTGGCTCTCCTTTCTCTGAGCGAGATGAGGAGGAGCCAGACGCAGATCGAGGTGAAGGCGAGTGTGACGATGGCTCCGAGGGCGGGGGCGTAGGGGTAGATCCATCGTGTGAGCGCCTCGAGGGGTTCTATGCTCCTCTCGTCCCAGACCACCGCGGGGGAGAGGAAGTAGAGG
>JAUWBL010000199.1 GCA_030601715.1 Candidatus Geothermarchaeota archaeon
AGGCGGGTTGGAGAAGAACTTTCCGTACATAAGGGAGAGTTGAGGGGTGCGAGGTACTGGCCCATCCTCAGCGGTGTATATTCAAACAGAGTATACCTCAAGAGGGAGAACTTCCTGGCGGAGAACCTTGTGGTGAACCACGTGGAGCCAATAGGGGCCTTCGGGTGGCTCCTCGGCCTTCCGCATGAGGAAACCTTCTTCCAGGAGCTTTGGCGGCTGATCCTCTTGAACCACTTCCACGACGCTGCCTGCGGCTCAGGCATCGACGAGGTGCATGACGAGAATATGACCAGATCTGCCACAGTGAAACTAGCCGGATCGACCTACCTACACCGGGTCCTTCACTACATCGCGTCGAGGGTTAGACCACCATCGGCGGAAGGAGAAACAGTTGTGGTTGTCAACCCCACAGCGTTTCGGAGAACCGACATCGTGAGATTGATATTCCCCCTTCCCTCAGGGACGTTCACTTTGATTGACGGAGCAGGTGACAGGACACAGCTACATGCGGAAGATGCAGAAGAAGCACTGGGTCAGCGAATCGTGTCATTTGTTGCAGAGGATGTGCCGCCTCTGGGCTACAAGGCCTACAGCCTGCTTCCCAAGCCGACCACCAACTTGTCTGAAGTGCGGTGTGACGGAACCACCATAGAGAACCGTTGTGTGAAGGTAACGGTTGACCCCGAACGAGGCGGGGCGGTATCTGTCCTAGATAAGAGGACGGGACGAAGCTTCAACGGTTTGAATATCCTAGTGGATGAGCGTGATGAAGGTGACCTCTACAACTACGAACCCGTAGGTGAGCATCTGACTGTCGAGAACGGAAGCTATGGGGCAGAGGTCTCAATTCACGCGGAGGGCCCAGTGTTCTGTACCCTGAAGCTCAGCTACAAGATGAAGGTCCCCCAAGCCGTTTCGAAGGGAAGAAGTGAGCGCAAGGTTTCCATTCCGGTGGACATGTACCTTACAGTCTCTTCGAACGTTCCGAGGCTAGACATCAAGACGATTATCGACAACAGAGCAGAGGATCACAGGCTCAGGGTGAGGTTTCCCTCCGGGCTCAGAACGGACAGAAGCTACGCTGCCTCCCACTTCTACGTCACCGAGAGATCCTTCGAAATCAGCAGTGGAGAAGGCTGGGTCGAGGACCCTCCTAGGACACACCCTCATCTCGGCTGGATCTGTGTGTCGGACGGGCGCTTGGGCCTGACCATCGCAGCGAAGGGCAATCCCGAGTACGAAGTGACGGACGAGGATGGAGCATCGATCTATCTGACCCTATTGAGGGCCGTGGGCTGCTTGTCCAAGGAAGGGCTGAAAACCAGAAAAGGCGAGGCTGGGCCGTTGCTTCCCACGCCGAAAGCGCAATGCAAGGGAACACACAGCTTCGAATACTCTATCATTCCTCACTCAGGAGACTGGCGAGAATCGGTCAGAGAGGCTGAGGCCTTCATTAGACCTCTGACTGCAGTCGTGCAGACGCGGAGAGAGGGCAACCTCGAACCGACGGGAAGCTTTCTCGAAGTTGTCCCCAGGACTCTCAGCCTGACAGCGTTCAAGGTGTCTGAAGATGCTTCGGGTATCGTAGTGAGGCTGTTCAATCCCGAAGGACACAGGGTTGTAGCAAGGATCCTTCCACACTTCCAGTACGAGAAAGCTTGGCTGACCGATCTGGCTGAAGAACCTTTGATGCGCCTAGAGCGAGGGCAGCACGGAGAGCTAGAGTTGGATGTGGGGGCTCATAAGATCGTAACGCTGAAGCTTGTAGGATCTAGGATGGAGACAGAGAAAGCCGTGGTGTATGCCACAGAAGGCAAAGAAAGCTCGTGATCACGACACGTTCGCTGAACTCCCTGGCATCAGTTCATCCGGCTGTGGCAATCATTCACGCAGGATAGAATCCTGTTAGAGATTCCCGGCGAGTTCCTGTATTCCATCTTTCAATGTGTATCGGGGGCTAAATCCGAGAATGGTCCTCGCCTTCGAAATGTCTGCGAAGCTGCGGTGGATGTCCCCCTTCCTCCAAGGCTTGCGGCGCACAACCGCCTTTCGTCCCGTCACTCTCTCGATGGTGTCTACTAGGTCGTTGATGCTTGTTTCGACGCCCGTTCCGATGTTGAAGGCTCTTCCTTCTGCGCTCCTGCTGTCTGCAGCGAGCAACAGAGCCCGGGCTATGTCCTTGACGTACACGAAGTCTCTCGACTGGTTTCCATCTCCAAGAACCGTTATGGCTCTGTTGCGCATGGCACTGCTCAGATAGAGAGCCACTTCGTCCAGCGTCGTCTCTAGGTTCTCTCTAGGTCCGTATACGTTGAAGAAACGTAGGCTCACCGTCCTCAGGCCATACGTTCTGTAAAATGCCAAACAGTACAGCTCTCCGGCGAGCTTGCTTGCACCGTAGGGACTAATCGGCTCAAAGGGATGTTTCTCGTCGACCGGGAGATATCGGGGTTGACCGAAAACTGCAGCCGTCGAGCAATATACAACTTTCTTGACCTCCGAGTCAAGCGCTGCACGAAGAACATTGAGGGTGCCGAGAGCGTTAATTCTGAAGTCGAGCAATGGGTCTTCTACCGATTTGGGGGTGCTGGTCTGAGCGGCAGCGTGGAAGACCAAGTCTACATCGCGCAGATTCGCCCTCACTTCCTCCAGGTCTGTGATATCCCCTCTTACGAATCTTACCTCCCGAGAAATGTTCTCTTTCCTGCCTGTACGG